>CAYPRI010000005.1:44557-49068 GCA_964413085.1 uncultured Dehalococcoidales bacterium | reverse complement strand
GACGACGCTCCAAATCGATTTTGGCAATCTCAACTCCGCGTTCATCCATAAAAGAAAAAAGGTGTTTGCCTAGCATTTCATTCGGGGTATAACCCAGCATATCTGCCATAGGCCGATTGACGAATGTGGTATGTGCCTCTTTATCGATAACCCAGATGCCTTCCTGCAAATTTTCTAGTAATTGCCTGTATCTGTTTTCCGATACACGCAGTTTTTCCTCTACCTGCTTCCGCCCGGAAATGTCGCGAGTCACAGCTGTGAAAAAGACACCTTCTCCAGTTCTCCATTTAGTCAACGAAAGCTCCATAGGAAACTCCACATTGCCTTTGCGGAGGCCGACCATTTCGACAACATTATCCAAGAACTTTGATTTGTGACCTGTGGCCAGTCGTTTTAGAGCTTTCAAATGTGACCCGCGAAAGCGCCTGGGCACAATATTGTTAAAAGATTTGCCCAGCATTTCTGCGGGGCTATAACCAAATATTTTTATGGCGGCCTGGTTCCATAGCACCACTTTTCCCAATGAGTTAAAGGTGATCATACCGTCCGATATACTTTCCGCTATGGAGGGGTAACGTTGATCTCTACACTCGGCTTCCCTTGGGCTCCGCAGCCGTTCAGCGTTTCTACGACCCTGTATAGATTTCCGTGTTTTTGTTTTAGACTTCACCATATTCTCTATGCATGCTTCGCTATCAGAACATTCTTCGACAACGATATCTTCCTTTATATTATATATATATTTAAGTAAACTTTCTTTTACGACAATTATGGCCAGGGACTCGCCTGTGCACCTAGGTGTAATGACATAGTCATGCGATTGATGTAAAATCAAAATTAGCTGACAATCAAGAAGGTGAAGAAAATGGAGCTTTATGTCCTGACTCAGACAGGAAGAAAGGCGATATCAAAGTTGAGGCAGCGGGGAGAGGAGCTCGATGCCAAGCTGCTTGATTACCTGGGTATGGCGGAAGGCGCTACGGTTGAGCAATTCGCTGAAGCTATGAACCTGGACCAGAAAGTAGCCTACGATAAGTTGAGGACATTTAGCGCCAGAAGATGGGCCTGGCGTAAGACTACCAAGCTAGCCAGGTTCTAAAATTCAATCGGTTTTCTGTGTCGATGTAGAACTTGGTGGAGTAACCGGATGATGCTGAGAAAGCGTTGTGCCTATTGCCGTGGCCAGGGTTCGGTGCCGGGTGCGGATGGACCTGCAGCTCCGCTTGAGCCATGCCCGGTATGCCTGCAACGCGGTTACAATCTTGTACCGGATGATGCCTTGCTATGCGGCTGCTGTCGCGGTACAGGAAGGGTGCAAGCCGATAAAGGTGCCTGGCGCTCGTGCCCTGATTGCAGTGGTATCGGATACAAATGGTAAAGTGCTGGAAATAGGTAAAGGGCGATTGTTATGACTGAAATTGAGATACTGTGCTGGAATGTAAACGGTATCAGGGCTGCTAAAAATAAGGGATTTCTGGAATGGCTGCGTAAAGAATCCCCGGATATTATCTGCCTTCAAGAAACAAAAGTGCACCCCGACCAGCTCGACCGCGATTTATTAGAACCAAACGGTTATCACACGTACTGGAATTATGGGGAAAAGAGGGGATATGGCGGAGTTGCCACATACACCAGGATAGAACCTGTGAATGTAAAATACACATTCGATAAGGTGGCTTTGGATTTGGAGGGGAGAGTTATAATAATTGAATACACTCATTTCATCTTGATGAACATATATTTTCCAAACGGGAAAATGGGTCCTGACAGATTGAAGTATAAGATGGATTTCTACGATGCTTTTTTAGATTATGCTGATTCATTTAAAGCAGTTGGCAAGAAACTCATTATATGTGGGGATTTTAATACGGCGCATAAAGAGATAGACATTGCCAGACCCAAGGAGAATGAGCGTGTCTCAGGCTTCTTGCCAATGGAGCGGGAGTGGATGGACAAATTAGTGGCGCACGGCTACATCGACACCTTCCGGCATTTCAATAAGGATGGTGGCCAATATTCCTGGTGGGATTTGAAGACGAGAGCCCGAGAACGAAATGTGGGCTGGAGAATTGATTATTTTTTCGTTACCGAAAACCTGCTTCGGGCGGTATCGAAGGTATTTATAATGTCCGAGGTTATGGGCTCCGACCATTGCCCGGTTGGAATTGTATTGAAGTTATAGGGCTACCCAATTGCCCTCTAAGTCGTTAGAGTCCCACCGTCGACGACTACAGTTGTCCCCGTTACATAGCTGGCAACATCGGAAGCCAGATAAATCATGAAGCTGATATGAACACTATATCAGCTTCATGCATTTTGTATGCTGAATAAAATATCGGCACGACATACGTAAGTACGCCGTATATCTACCCGATTGTGCAGGCAGTTTAACGCTGCAGTCTAATTGACGGTAACGTTAAGTGTGAAGGTCCAGGTATTTTTTTCACCGCCTTCCCACGGTCGGCTATAACCCATAGTTATGGTGCTGGTGCCTTTTTTCAGCGCTTTAAACGTCCAGACTTCGGCACCTGGGGCTCCGACGAGGCCGGTATCTTTGGGAGCCACTGTTTCATGGCTCAACTGCTGGACTACTGTGGTATCGCTTATCTGAGCCGATTCAGACCACTGGTAACCTGTTGTGGCATTCGAACACAGAGTTACCGTGAAGGAATCACCGGCCACAACGGTCAGTTGTTTAGTTAGATTGGGTTGCGCACTAAAATCATCGCATGAAACAGCGACGGCTTTTACACCAGCTGACGGCACACAGGCGGCAATCCACAGCAACGAGATAAGCAGTATGAATATCAGCGTCGTTCTTAGTTTCATAAATATACCTCCGCGTTTATATATTTTATGCGTATATATTATAACGTACTCGGTTGACTTTGTTTAGTCACGAATGTAGTAGCGTGGCTAGTATGCGTGTCTAAATCTTAGGCTCGGGGGCTGATATTTGTCAGTTAAATTTCATAACCGTGTCCAGGTGCTCAGATGGGTATACGCTATTTTCATTTTGTTCTATTAGCCAGTTAGGCAAAATATCACCGCAATACGGGCACCTTCCATTAGCCGGATCGACTTCAACCTGGCAACGTGAGCATTTGTGTGCCAGACTTTGACCGCAGAACCGGCAGAACAGCTGGCCTGTTCTGTTGGCGCCATTGCACTTCGGACAAGCTAAAATGTGTTCCATGTTCTAACCATTCCCGATTTTTAAAATTACCCAGACGACTAGTTTGTATCAGTTCGTCCGATATTTGGCCCGTTCACATATTAAAACGAAAATAAACTGGTTTGGTTTAGACTGGTGCGAGCATATATTAAGGCAACATTGAGCCAGTATCTGGTCTGACGCGGCTATCGTGTTATAGGGTACGAGCAAGCTAGAGGGAGGCGGGCAAAATGATCGGCAGCGTGTTAAAATGGTACGGCGAATCTATCTAGGGGAAGTGTCGGAATGGCAGACGAGCATGATTTAGGATCATGTGGCGAGAGCCGTGGGGGTTCGAGTCCCCCCTTCCCCACTCAAAGGTAAAACTTTAGTACACCCCCAGGACATGCCTCTTCAGCAAAATATGCCCTTGCTTATACAAGGTACATATTTTCTGCTTCTCGTAAGAGCTCGTCTCTGAACTTAGGGTGGGCGATGTTTATGATTTCCAGCGCTCTTTCACGCGTGGATCTTCCTTTCAAACTGATGACACCGTACTCTGTGACCAGGTACTGCGCATCCATTCTGGGAGTGGTAACAACGGTACCGGCCTCAAAGCGTGGCACCACACGTGAGATCTTCCCGCCCTTAGCGGTTGAGTGGAAGGCTAAAATGGACTTGCCACCTCTGGAATCAAAGGAGCCGCGCACAAAATCAAGCTGGCCTCCGGTGCCGCTGAACTGATAGCCTCCCATGAACTCAGCATTGCACTGCCCTAGAAGGTCAACTTCAAGTATGGAATTTATCGAAATCATATTATCGTTTTGGGCTATCACCGCGGGGTCATTTACGTAAGAAACCGGGTAGCTTTCAATAGAGGGATTATTGTCCATGAATTCGTACATCTTTGTGGTACCGCGGGCAAAGGCAAAAACGTTTTTCCTCGGGTGCAGAGTTTTCCGCTTGCCAGTAACCACGCCTTTCTCTATCAGGTCAACCATGCTCGGACAGAAAAGTTCCGTGTGGATTCCCAGATCTCTGTGGTTCATAAGATAGGCAGCGATGGTGTTGGGGACATTGCCAGCTCCCAGCTGGATGGTGGCGCCATCAGGCACCATCTCAGCTATGAGCTTGCCGATGATTTCATCTTCAGCTTCCGGTTTCGGCGGGACGGTCTCGAACAACGGAATGCTGTTCTCCACGATAGCATCCACCTCGGAGACATGTAGCAGCGAATCTCCGAAAACGCGGGGCATGTGCTCGTTGACCTCCACAATCAGTTTCCCGCAATGTCTGGCTGCCGTTGAGGTATAGTCGTTGGCTGTGCCGAAACTGAAGTAGCCGGCCTTATCCATGG
>CAYPRI010000005.1:33040-44457 GCA_964413085.1 uncultured Dehalococcoidales bacterium | reverse complement strand
GTTGAGGTATAGTCGTTGGCTGTGCCGAAACTGAAGTAGCCGGCCTTATCCATGGGAGAAACCGTGGCTACGGTAACATCGACTTTCATAAAATCTCTAATCAGTCGCGGCACCTGATGGAAATAGTTAGGCACAAAGTAGTTCAGCCCTACCCTGACGCCTGCCCTGTCTGCCGGCCCCACAAACCAGGAGTATATCTGAATGCAATCGCAAAGGTCGGGAGCCAGCACGGTCATGGCTGCGCTTTCCGCGGGATGAACAAAATACATGCTTACGTTTTTCAGGGCGCACTGCCTGGCTCGGTCAGCAATAGCTGCCAGTAGTGCGTGGGGTTCGCCGCCGGCCATGCCGGGCACCACGGTGGCGCCATCCTTAATATCTGCAACCGCTTTCTCAGGCGTCGTTAGTTTTTTTCGATATTCACCAAAATAGTCCATTCTCAGCTCTCCTATAACTCACATGCTATTAAATAGTTGAAACCGCCTTATCTACTCATTATCTTCTTTCGCATTACCAGTGTATTGCCTTTTTTTGTATCAAAACTGTAATTTACATCGTCCATAAGTTTTCTCATTAAGTATATACCCAGTCCACCGATTTTCCTTTTGTTGAGGTCCTCGTTAACATCAGGCATTGGCACCAGTGACGGATCAAATGGCTTTCCTTTATCTTTTATGGTAACTATCAAATAGTTGTCTTCTGTGGTACATGCAATCGTAATTGTGCCACCTTTCTCGGAGTAGGCGTATTTAATTATGTTGGTACACGACTCATCTACGGCGGTTTGGACTTCCAGTACGCCTACATTTATGCCAAGCTGGGCCATAGACGCGAAAACAAAATCGGAAATTACCGATAGATTTTTCAGCTCAGCATCGACTTTTAGCTCAAATCTGTTCTGCTTTATTATTCAACCCCCGAGTCGCCTTCAATAACACCATTGTGAAATCATCATGTTGAGGCTGGCCTTGAGCAAAAGAAAACACGTCATCTTTTACCCTGCCGATTAACCCCTTTAAGGGTAAGTCCATATATCGATTTATGGTTTCAATCAGTCTCTTCTCACCGAACTGCTCGCCTTTGCCATTTATAGCCTCGGTAATTCCGTCTGTGTAAAAGACCACTACGTCGTTAGTTGAAAGTTCAATTTCCTTCTGCTCCAGGGAAACATCGTCCATGACACCCATAGCTATGCCCCTGGCTCGTAACATGATAACATCTCCGGAATTCTTCTTAACTACAAAGGGCGGATTATGACCCGCGTTAACGTACTGGAGCAGACTTTTCTGTGGGTCAAGTAGGGCATAAAACAGGGTGACAAACATGCCCATTTTTGCTTCCTGGGAAATCATATGATTAGCTTTCTGCATAGCCTGGGAAGCTGTGGTATCATCAGCGACGTTAGCCCGGACAAGTGTTCGAGACAGCGCCATAAACAGAGCTGCCGGTACGCCTTTCCCTGACACATCAGCTATTATTATCCCCCATTTATCGTTCGAGACAGGTATGAAGTCGTAGAAATCGCCGCCCACCTGTCTGGCCGGAAGGTTCAAAGCGGCAAGCTCAAATCCTTTTATCTCAGGAGGTGACTCTGGCAAGAAACTCTGCTGGATTCCCTTGGCAGTTTCCATCTCATATTCTGTTCGTTCCAGTTCGCGTCTATAGCTTTCCTTTTCCTCCGCCGTTTTTCTCTCAACTATCAGGTTGCGTATTATGAAAGCAAAGATAGCCATGCCCGTGGCATTAGCAATGGTCATAGGTAAGATAACATCTTTAACTACTCCCAAAGCTTCTTCATATGGCCTGGCCAGCAGTAATGTCAACCCCATATGCAATAGTTCCATGAATACAGCAAAAAGTATTGCCTGCCAAACGGCAACGAATTTCCCTTTATTTAGCTTATAGATGGCACCGCCCAATAAGCCGGCCATGACAGTAGCCAGGGAACAGGGTATGCAGACGAATCCTCCGAGAAAATAGCGGTGTAAACCGCCTATTAAGCCCGCACCCAGTCCGACTATCGGTCCGGCAACAAGACCGGCGACCATTGGGCCCAGGTCTCGAATATTGGCTATAGCGCCGGATGGCAACAGTAATCCGCCGTAGGTGCCGAAGATAGACAGTGCGCCAAACAGCACAATCAGGATGGCCTGGTTTTTGAAACTGAATTTTTTCTCTAATAGTATTTCGGTAAAGAATCCGGTACGGGTTACTACGTAGGCAAAGGCAATAATTACACAGGCTGTCTTAATCAGGTCTATCAATATATTGCCAATTGATGTGTCCATGTTTACCTGCTACGTTTCTATCCCCTGGCTTTCATCACATAATCAAGTAGTTCTTTACCGAAATCGGAGGCAATGTTAATGTTTTGAGCGTCGACATCCACATTATTGAGATATTGCAAACGGAGCACATCGCCATCAGACATTTCCGGAATAACTCCGCCGAAGAAGAAGCCTAGCATTTCCAGAGAGGCACAGAATTTAGGCGTAGCCGGATTGAATAAGGGCAGGTCGATGTAGATGCAGTCAATTTTTCTCAGGCAAAGCTCTCGCAAACGGAATTTGACCAGCTCTTCCAGGTTCGCTCCGTACTGCGTTACAAGAATAAAAGCACGGCCTGCATCAGTCTGAACCTTCACGTCTACCCGCGAAGATGAAGTAGCATCTACTGGCTCTTTGTAATCAGGCGTGTTCATAATATTCCGCTTGAAATTATTTGACTCGTAAATGCGGCGGATAATCGTCTGATGATGAAAGGGCGGGTAAACGTCCCTTTGTGGCTCCTCGTTAAGCCTTGTGTATAAAAGGAGTATAGCCTGACGCTGCTGCCGGGGTCCTTCTTCAATTTTTTTAAAAGACATGGTCGCTGGAGTAAAGCCCAGTAGGACACCTGTCTCGTGTGCTCCAGCTGATAAGGCTGCCTCCTGGCTGTAGGTGTGAACGGTTACAGCTTCGCCGTAGGTTCCATACATACCGGCCTTTTTCGCATTTTCTTTGCAAGCGCTAAGTAGCTTATTAAACAAGCTATGGCCTCTGTATCTTGGATCAACTACAGCCTGGCCCCTTTCTCCAATCCTTGCGGCGGGATATTCTTTACGTATGGCCACATGCCCGATGACTTCTCCATCGGGATTTAAGGCGACATGAGAAACCAGCACGCCGCTTTCCAGAAGTTCCTTAACTTTGTCGGGGAAATAAACGTCACTGTTTGCATAGGTGTAGCCGTAGCAACGATAGACACACCTGGCCAGATCAACCGAGTCATCCGGGAGCATTAACCGTACTTTAAGCGGAACATCTTTGGGAACAGAAGGCAGAGGTAAGGTCCTGTCCTTCTCCTGTTCAGAAATATATGAATCGACATCTTTGTAGGGAAGGTTTTTAACGAGTTCGACTCTTTTACCACCGCGACCCAGATTGAGAAAATATATTTCATCGGCAAAGGCCTTCATAAGTAAAACGCCAAGCCCAGATTCCGCCTGCTCATCAAATTTCCTAAAATCGAAGGGCAATCCTTTGTCTTCAACGGCGACCACGACTTGCCCCGGCTTTCGTAAGATGATGACATCAAAATAACCCTGCTCACCTGGGTCGAAGGCGTGTTCAATGACGTTCATGCAAGCTTCCTCTACGACAAGCTCGAGCCGAGCAGCATCATTGTCGGCTAACCCTAACTTAACGGAAACTTCTCGCACAAAGCTGGTAGCACTGGGCAGGTAATCGGTCTTTGCTATGAGTGAAATTCGAGCTACTTGCTGTTCTTCCGGCGTGTTATTCACGAGACTGGCCTTTAATTTTGTTAGCAGTCTTCATGTAGTAAAGGGAACTTCATCTATACCTTGTTGAAATCATTGACGGCGGCCTGTTGGGTGTCAAATATGTTAAAAAGCTGGCTAAATCCGGCGATATCGAATACTTCTTTAATAAAAGGCTTCATGGATGCTAATTTGATATCTCCTTGTTGTTTTTTAACTTTCTTAAGCGCAGCTAAAAAGACCCTGAGTCCCGAACTGCTTATGTAGTCTAATTTCTCAAGGTCGATTACGAGGCGAGTTTGGCCCGATTCAATTAATGAATCAAGCTTCTTTTCCATCTCAGTGGCCGAGTAAGCATCTAACCTGCCTGATAGTGATAGCAAGTTCACGTTATCAAGTTTCTTATCTACGATGTCCATTTATTGCCTCCTCGTTGTCGAATTTGTCTCAATGGAAGTTGTTAAGAATATTTTTGCAGAAACCAGACTTTGTCAAACTCTTTAATTTGTCTGACAGTGGTTTCCGGTTTCCACACTACCCGCATGGCAATATCGCATTTAATATCTATTATTTTGTAGAGGTCCGGGCAGACGAAAGCCGGGACGGTATAAACAGCAATGGCCAGCTTAGTGGCTTCGGCCACAAATTCGCTGTGCTTTGATTTGTTTATAATGTAGGTGCTGTCGAACGTGTTCTCCATCGAATTTACCTGCCTTCGTTAAATTTTGGCACCATTATACTGCTTAGTGCGCTTCCGTTGCACGATAGGGCCGTATGTTACAGCGTGATTGACCCGATTTTACCTCCTAGTATAGCGTACAAAATTAGGCGATATAAGCTTATTTCCGTATTTGAAAGCATTGACAACTGATATGGCAGACAATAAAATTAGTCATCGGGAGCAACACTAATTCGTAGACGATATTAATCTTGTGTATAAGACTAATTTCTTTAAAGGAGGGGAGTAAGAAATGCCTTACGAGCAACTGCTTTACGAGAAGAAAGAGAATGTGGCCCGGATTACCATAAATCGTCCCGCCGTAATGAACGCTATAACGCCAAAGCTTTTAGCGGAGATGAAAGAGGCGGTAGAGGAAGGCGGAAAGGACAAAGATGTTAAGGTCATCGTAATCACAGGGGCGGGTCGTGCTTTTTCTGCCGGCGTTGATCTGGTAGCGCTGGGAGACCGTAAACTGGACAAAGGCAAGGTGGGGCCTATACTTGATGACCCGGCCAGGGCGCTTATTGAAACGATACAGAATGTGCCGAAAGTTGTCATTGCCATGGTCAATGGATTTTGCATCACCGGAGCTATGGAGATCGTCCTTGGCTGCGACCTGGTAATAGCTGCCGAGGAAGCTAAATTTGGGGACACACATGCACGGTGGGGTTTGAGGCCTACATGGGGTATGAGCCAGCGACTGCCCAGAGCAGTCGGCATGTTGAAAGCGAAGGAGCTGTCGTTCACCGCTGACCTGATTACTGGAAAGCAGGCTTTTGAGCTGGGACTGGTAAATATAGCGGTTCCTTTAGATAAACTGGAAGAGACCGTGCAGGAGCTGATAAAGAAGATTGTTGTAAATAGCGAGGCCTCTCTGGCTGCCTATAAGTATCTTTATAATCACGGCTTGAATGAGACCTTGAAAAAAGGGCTGGAGTTCGAAGCCAGGAGTGAGTTTGATATCACCGACACCGAGGAAAGATTAGCGAAGTTCAGGAAGAAAGAGTAGTAAAACTACCTGGATCGAGATAATCCTTATTGATATTTGTGGGAGGTGGAAACTAATGGGACAGAGATTGGGACGTTATGCTCTTTTCATTTTAATATTTTTACTTACTGCGTCCATATCAGCGTGTTCAATAAATCCTGAGCCTAAATTACAGTGGTACAAGACCTTTGGTGAGGGAACGGATGTTTATGGTGGCTCAGTTCAACAGACTACTGACGGGGGCTACGTAATATTCGGAAGGATGTTTTCCTGGAAGACTTCGCCTGAAGGTGGTGCCTTTATCATGAAGGCAGATACTAATGGTAACAAGCTTTGGGATAAGGTGTTCGGTGCGGAGGAAGGAGCCTTCGGACAGTCCGGACAACAGACGGCGGATGGTGGATCTATACTCTGTGGAACCATTCGCAAAAGCGAAAACATAGGCGGTATGTGGCTAATAAAAACCGATGCCAATGGTGATGAACTCTGGAACAAGGTATTGAGTGGTGGACGTGGCAATTCAGTTCGGCAGACTACCGATGGCGGTTACATAATATGTGGTCGAGGTGATGATCACATAAAGCTGATTAAAACAGACGCTGAGGGTAATTTGACTTGGGACAAGTCCTTTGTCGGTCAATACATAGACCAGGGTAACTCAGTACAACAGACCACAGATGGTGGTTACATAGTGTGTGGCTGGACACGTCCATTGATAGATGGTTGGGTGGTAGGCAAGCCTAATGTGTGGCTTATCAAGACTGATAGCTAAGGAAATAAACTATGGGATAAGATGTTTGGTGGCAACCTGTATGCCGATGCTGCTTCAGTTCAACAGACCACAGATGGCGGCTATATTATATGTGGAATAGGAGAAAATGATAAAGCTACCGGAATTTTAGATTCCTTGATGGACAATATTATGGGTAAGCAACGTCCCTTGCTGATTAAGACAGACGCGGCAGGCAACAAAATCTGGGAAAGGAAGTTCGACCGCGGTAGCGGCTAGTATGCTAGTCAGACCAAAGACGGCGGCTACATACTGTGCGGGCAAACTCTGTTTGGAAAGGCCTGGCTCATTAAAACCGATGCCGATGGCAATAAGCTTTGGGAAGAAAAGTTTAAACAAGGGCTAAGAGGAGGGGCAATGGGCTTGTCAGTTCAAGAGACGTCAGATAATGGCTATATAATGTCTGGATGGTCATCATTTGCCGGATCCGGTCATGTGCTGCTGCTTAAAATTACCACTGAGCAGTGAAACATATTAGGCTTTATTAAAACACAACCTGGAACTCGATGCCCATTTTTCTGAAGGACGAAGCGAGCTCCTTGGCCGTCCGATAAAAGAACTCACTGCTCATTGCAGCCTCTAAGTTGTATTTCCGATAAACCCAATCGCCATATCTATAATTCATTCTATCTATCAGGATAGAATCTGCCTTCCCCTGGAGCAACTCAGGCAACTCTCCGGCTCCTGGAAGCATCGGCGCAATCATAGCGAAGGTCTGCATGCCCGCCTTGTGTAACTCGTCAAGCGCTCTAATTCTTTCATTAATCGGAGGCGCGTTCGGCTCGAAAAGCCGCCTCATATTGTCATCCGCTGTTGTAATAGTAAACCCGACTTCAACATCAATACCCCTTTTTAGAATGTCTATATCGCGGAGAACCAACGGAGATTTCGTCTGGATAGTGAAAGGCCAGTCATATGCTACCAATATTTCCAGACACTGTCTGGTCAATCTATACTTACGCTCAAGCGGCTGATAGGCATCGCAGACTCCGCTCACCCAGACTCCGCCGCGTGGCTTTCTGCTTATCTCTTTCTGGAGCAGTTCGGAAGCATTGACCTTAGCGTCAACGAAATCACCCCACGGTTCGATGTGGCCGGTGGTCCTTTTCATAAACCGGGCGTAGCAGTAGGTACAGCCATGCTGGCACCCTGTGTAGCAGTTTATCGTGTAATCGTAAATTTTAGATTTTGAGAGTATGTTTTTCGCAAAAATTTCTCGAGTAATCATGGAATATAACTCCCGTGGTGGAGGAACTAATCAATCAGTTGGTTTCGTGTCAGCTCTGCTACGTAACTATTTCTGGCGGAATCGAATTCCAAGTCTATAGAGGTTAAAGAGGGCTTTTATGGTGTCCCGAAGCGTTGGGAAGACAGGGAATCCCTTATCTTCAAAAGCCTTTTTAACCATCAGATGATATCTTCTGTCCTCCTCGTCCTCCGTAAAAGTTTCCATTGATATACATAGCATCACCGGTTTACCCATTTCATCGCGCGCATAAAGGCAGCCGTTTAGCATCAGGTCGGTGACCTCTTTAAGGTGTCCCTCAAAGGCGGAGCCCAATACCTTACGCAGGTAGTTGATTTCATCCATATGCAATATTATTGAATGTATGTTTTTGTCTCTGGCCAGTATTTTGATCGTATCGCCGAGGTTACCTTCGGCGCCAGATAGGTTATAGAATATAGGCCAGGCATCCAGAGGATTGGAAATACTGGTTCCCGCCACGGGCACCATTTTTCGCAGTTGAGCTAAGGTTTCCTGTGTAAACTGCGGAACCTCCAATCCCGCTTTTACACAGGCATCGGTTTCAAGCACGCTAAAGCCGCCAGAGTTGGTGACTATGCTGGTACCTTTCCCGGCTGGAAACGGTGCGTATGTCAGTGCCAGCGCAGCGTTCAGAAGTTCGTCGAAGTCTTCTACCTGAGCTACGCCCGTCTGCTTGAAAATGGAGCTCCAGATTTCCGGTGAACCGGCAAGTGAACCCGTATGAGACGATGCCGCTCTACTGCCGTGTTCGGTTACTCCGCCCTTTAAAGCCAGGACAGGTTTCTTGGCTGCAGCGTGTGCCAGTGCCGACTTAAGCCGTGTGCCGTTTCTTATGCCCTCCATATATAAAGCGATTATTTTTGTATCGGGGTCTTCGGCGAGATATTCCAGAAAATCAGGGCAGTCGAGGTCTATGGCATTGCCATAGCTGATGACTTTGCTAAATTTCAGGTTTCTAATCTTCCCTATGTTTAGAAATTCCACGCCGAATGTTCCGCTTTGCGTAACGACTCCGACAGGGCCTTCTTCAAAGGAAGCGTCCCAGGTGAAACTCAGACCTGATTTGGAGCAATAAATGCCCATACAATTGGGGCCTATCAGCCTGATTTTCCTCCTGGCAACATCCTTTACCTCGTTCTCCAGCTTTATTCTTTCTTCAAGACCTGTCTCGCTAAAGCCGGCTGTAAAAACGTGGGCTGCCTTGACCCCTTTCTGGATACACTCTTTGAGGACTGTGGAAACCTGCTTTGCCGGCACAGCTATCACAACGAAGTCGATGTCCGCCGGTATATCGAGGATACTGGTGAAACATTTTTTACCAGCGAGTTCGCTATACCGTGGATTAACCAGATAAAGCTTGTCCCACAATTTGAAATTAATTAAAGAATGTGAATACCCATTATCTGTAGAAGCTCCTATTAGGGCTACGCCCCTGGGGTAAAAAATATGCTCAAACTCGACGGCATCTTGTGTTTTCATGATTGCCTCCGATATAGTTATAGCGCGAATTTACATATGAACTTACAGTAGTCGTGCCGGATAAAAAAGCAACGTATAATTATAATCCTGATTTCAAATTCTTACAATTTTATATCTGGGTTAGCTTGACTCGTCATAGTAGCGTTGATAAAATGCGATTGTAAAACCGATAGCCATTCATAGAGAGCCATTTGAAGTTTGTTTTGTAATTGCACATCAATATATTTACGTTTTGGTCTTTAATCGGCCTCTCGCGATGAATGCGTGAGGTTTTTATTTGATTAAGGATATAAGTTGTAAATGATGGCAGAAGATAAACGAGCTAGATTAGAAAGGATGCGCCATTCAACTGCTCACGTAATGGCTGAGGCCGTCCAGAAACTTTTCCCGGGTGCTAAATTTGGCATCGGGCCGTCTATCGAGGATGGTTTTTATTACGATTTTGAACTTCCCAGGGCGCTTGTCCCTGAAGATTTAGCCGAAATAGAGAAAAAGATGAAAGAGGTTATCGAGGGCCATTATACTTTTAACCGGGAAGAGATGACCAAGGCTAAAGCCCGCAAATTGTTTTCCGAACAGCCTTATAAGTTGGAACTTATCGATGAACTGCCTGATGTGAAGGTGACCGTATATCGTCAAGGTTCGTTCGTGGACCTGTGCCGCGGTCCTCATGTTAACTCTACGAGTGAAATTAAAGCCTTCAAGCTAACCACTATCGCCGGAGCTTACTGGCGCGGTGATGAAAAGCGGCCGATGTTGCAGCGGATATACGGTGTAGCTTTTGAAACCGAAGCAGAGCTGGAGGCTTACCTGTCACGTTTGGCCGAGGCAGCTAAAAGAGACCACAGGCGATTGGGCAAAGAGCTCGACTTATTTAGCCTCCATGAAGAGTTCGGCCCGGGACTGGTCCACTGGCATCCCAAGGGTGCGCTGGTGCGCCAAATTATCGAGGATTTTTGGAAGGTAGAGCATAGAAAACGCGGATATGATATCGTCTACACTCCCCATATAGCTAAATTGAATCTATGGAAGACCAGCGGGCATTGGGATTTCTACCGTGAGAATCTATATTCTCCGATGGATGTAGAAGGACAGGAGTACATTGTCAAACCGATGAACTGCCTGGGACACATTATGATATTTAAAACGCAGTTACGCAGCTATCGTAATCTGCCGCTTCGATACGCTGAATTGGGGACAGTTTATAGATACGAGCGGTCCGGAGTGTTGCACGGTTTGGCAAGAGTGCGTGGTTTCACTCAGGATGATGCTCATATTTTTTGCCGACCTGACCAGCTTGAAGCTGAGGTAGCTGGCGCGGTGGGTCTAGCCCGGTTTATGATGGATACTTTTGGCTTTAAAGAATATGAGCTTCTACTATCTACTCGACCTGACCATTACGCAGGGACTATCCAGATTTGGGAAGAGGCGACTGAAGCCCTGAGAAAAGTACTTGAAGGACTCGGCCTTAAATATGCCATCGATCCCGGTGAGGGGGTTTTTTACGGGCCGAAAATCGATGTCAAGCTTAAGGATGCCCTGGATCGATTGTGGCAGGGTCCGACTATACAGGTCGATTTTAACCTGCCGCAGAGATTCAATGTCAACTATATCGGCGAGGACGGACTGGAGCACCAGGTGGTTATGGTACACAGGACTGTCTTAGGGAGCATGGAACGGTTCATGGCGTGTCTGGTCGAGCAGTACGCGGGCGCTTTTCCGGTTTGGCTGGCGCCGGTTCAGGCTATTATTATTCCTATTGCCGACCGTCATTTAGAATATGCACATCGGATAGAAGAGGAACTCAAGGAAAATGGCATACGCGTTCAGGTAGACGACCGCTCGGAGAGAATGAACCTGAAGATAAGGGAAGCTCAGTTAATGAAGATCCCCTATATGTTAGTGATAGGTGATAAGGAACGTGACTCGTCTCAGGTCGCACTTCGGCTGAGAAACGGTGAAGATGCCGGCTTACTATCGGTATCCGGGTTCCTGGAAAGAGTCAGGCCAATTATTGAAGCTAAAGCGCCTGATAAACTTTGATTTCGTCTCGTGAATATGCTATATTTTCCCCCGATGCACTCCGGATAAGGAGGTGAGGAGAAACATAGTCAAGGAATTACGCGTAAATCGAGAGATTAGAGCTAAAGAGGTTCGGCTTATAGGGGAGACCGGCGCACAATTGGGAGTATTTCCTATTGAAAAAGCGTTACAGATGGCGAGCGAACGAAATCTCGACCTCGTAGAGGTGGCCTCAAATTCAGTTCCCCCTGTATGTCGAATTCTTGGCTATGGAAGATATAGATACGAACAGACCAAAAAGGAGCGTAAAGCACGCAAAAGTCAGAGAGGGATTGTACTTAAAGAAATCAGAATCAGGCCAAGAGTCAAGGAACATGACCTTGAGACTAA
>CAYPRI010000005.1:0-32940 GCA_964413085.1 uncultured Dehalococcoidales bacterium | reverse complement strand
GAGGAGAAAGTTTAGATGCCTAAGTTAAAAACACATAAAGGTGCCAAAAGCAGGTTGCACGTAACCGGCACTGGCAAGATAATGCGTGTTAAGGTTGGTAAGAGCCATTTCAGGCGCAAGAAGCCTGCCAGGACAAAGCGTCTTTATGACGAGATGATTGAGGTGCACCCTGCTGATAAGGTTAGATTAAAGAAACTGCTGCCCTATGGCACCAAATAGATTAGGAGGAACTGATTGCCTAGAGTAAAAGGTGGAACAGTCACCCATCGCCGACATAAAAAAGTATTGAAGCTTACCAAAGGGCATAAGGCTACCAGACACACTTTGTATAGACGTGCCCACGAGTCGATGTTGCATGCCCTTTCATATTCCTACGAGCATCGTCGGGAACGCAAGGGTGACATGAAGCGATTATGGATTATCAGGATAAATGCTGCTGCACGTGCTGAAGGGCTTTCCTACAGTCAATTTATGGAGGGGCTGAGAAAGGCCAACGTGGAGATAAACCGCAAAGTACTGGCGTATATGGCAGTGAATGACCCGTCCGGCTTCTCAAAGTTACTTTCGCTAGCTTCAGCTAAACTTAAGAGCTGAAATCACCCGCAGTGAGAATATGCTTAATCAAGTTGAAGAGCTTGCCTCTAAAGCTCTTGATGAGCTAGCCAAAGTTACCGGTGTCGACCAGCTTGAAGCCTGGCGAATTAGCTATCTGGGCAGAAAAGGCTCCCTGATACAAATTCTTCGTTCTCTATCGAGCGTACCTCTAGAGGAACGGCGGCTCGTGGGAGCTCGAGCCAATCAGCTTAAAACGTCGCTGGAAATTGCTTTTGATGAGAAAAAATCTCGTTTGGAGCAAGACCTGACTCAATCCCTAGCAAAAGAGACCATTGATGTCACCCTACCCGGCCAACTGGTTCCTCTTGGCCGTCTCCATCCAACGACCCAGATAGTTCAAGAAATATGTGACATTTTCAGCAGCATGGGTTTTCAGACCGTGGAAGGACCGGAGGTGGAATGGGACTACTATAATTTCGAAGCCCTGAACATGCCAGCAGACCACCCGGCACGTGATATGTTCGCCACGCTGTGGATGGATTTTGAGACTAAAACCGGTGAAAGACCTATGCTCTTGAGGACGCATACGTCACCGGTCCAGATTAGGGTTATGGAGAAATCGGCACCACCCATACGTATCATAGCTCCCGGACGAGTTTATAGATATGAAGCCACTGATGCTACCCATGAGTGGATGTTTTATCAGGTCGAGGGGTTGGCAGTTGATAAAAATATCTCGCTGGCTGATTTGAAGGGGACGTTGTTTGAGTTTGCCCGCCGACTTTTTGGTGCAGACCGGAAATGCCGTTTCCGATGCGATTACTTTCCTTTCGTTGAACCGGGCGTTGAAGTGGCAATTGATTGCATGGTATGCCATGGCGAGGGCTGTAGATTATGCGGCAACACCGGCTGGATTGAAATACTGGGCGCAGGCATGGTACATCCTGAAGTTCTTCGTCGCGTGAAAATAGACCCAGATGTTTATTCGGGCTTTGCCTTCGGCATGGGGGTGGAGCGTATTCCTATTTTACGCTACGGTATTGATGACATTCGTCTCTTTTACAACAACGACCTGAGATTTTTACAGCAATTCTGAATATGTTGATTTGATATTGGCATGAAGGCATCCGTTCGCTGGCTGAGAGAATTTGTCGACTTTTCAATGTCCATAGAAGAGTTGTCTGAGCGCCTAACTATGGCCGGTCTGGAAGTTGGCTCAGTAGAGGTTATAGGAGGGGGTTGGGACAATATTTTAGTCGGCAAAATTAACGATATCAGCCAACATCCTAATGCTGACCGATTGAAACTGGTGACTGTGGACCTGGGGAAGGAGCGCCCTACGGTGGTCTGCGGCGCACCGAACGTAGCCCTCGGCATTAAAGTTGCCTTCGCTAAGGTCGGTGCCAAGCTTATAGATGGACACAGCGGAGAAGCCGTTCAACTGAAACCGGTTAAGATTCGTGGCATCGTCTCTGAGGGGATGGTATGCTCGGAAAAAGAGCTGGGCATTTCTGATAGCCACGAAGGCATAATGGTTCTTCCCAATGATGCCGTCATAGGTACCCCTCTTGCTGAATACCTCGGCGATACCATTCTCGATCTGGACATAACGCCAAATCGTCCGGATTGTCTATCAATGATCGGTATTGCCAGGGAAGTAGCAGCGATAGTCAAAAGTAAGATACATATTGCTGAAATTCGCTACGAGGAATCTGAAAATGCTATCGATACCTATGCATCTGTACAGATAGTGGAACCAGAATTATGCCCCAGATATTGTGCCAGCTTGCTAACGAGCATCAGAATAACTGAATCACCCCAGTGGATGCAGAGAAGACTACTGGCTTGTGGCATGCGACCGATTAACAATATTGTCGATATTACCAACTATGTAATGCTGGAATACGGCCAGCCGCTTCATGCTTTTGACTACAATGAGATACGAGGCAAACAGATTGTCGTTCGAAGGGCCGGCCATGATGAGTCAATGGCTACACTGGATGGAGTGCAGAGGAAGCTTGACCGGAACATGTTGCTAATCGCAGATAAAGAGAGAGCCATTGCCATTGCAGGCATCATGGGAGGGGCTGATTCCGAGGTCACTGAGAAAACGACTACTGTTCTGATGGAGTCGGCAAATTTCAATCAGGCCGTCATCCATCAAGGGAGTCTTGGCCTTCATCTTAGCAGCGAAGCCTCGTTGCGTTTTGAGAAGGGCCTTAGCCGCGAGTTGCCGCTAATTGCGCTGAAGAGAGCCACTCAACTGATGTCAAAGTTTGCCCGGGGCAAAGCGGCCAAAGGTATACTGGATGTTTATCCCGGTAAAAAGAGGAAACAAAGTATTGTCTTACCGATTGCCGACGTAAAAAGACTTCTCGGCATTGAATTAAAGCTGAAAGACATATGCAGGTTACTGGAGCTACTGGGGTTCAGTTGTGTTAAAGTGGAGGCAAAACAGCAGGTCAAAGTCGGGGTACCCTGGTGGCGCACAGACATTAAATACATCGCCGATTTGGTTGAAGAAATAGCTAGAGTTGTCGGTTACGATAAAATCCCAACTACTATGTTAAGCTCTTCATTACCCACATATGAACCGGCACCCATGATAGCTCTAAGACGACAACTACGTGACATGCTTACTGGCTGCGGATTTCAGGAAGTACTTACTTATTCTTTGATCAGCCTACAGGCTTTGGACATGCTATCCCCGGATATGAAGTTGACAGGACCCAGACCGATGAAAGTGGCTAATCCCATGTCCAAAGAGCAAGAGTATCTGAGAACAAGTCTTCGGCCAGGTGTCCTATCGGTGCTGGCTCGAAATGAACGACTACAAGAAAACGGCATACGGCTCTTTGAAATCGGGAAAATTTTTAAGCCGAGGGAAAGCGATCTGCCTAAAGAAAACGAAATCCTTTGTGCCGTATTAAGCGGTTCCCAGAGAGGGTTGTCTTGGAGGGATGAAGAAGATCAGCTTGATTTCTTCGTAGCCAAAGGGGTACTGGAAACAGTACTTTCGAGGTTAGGCATTACAGCTACTTTCCAGGCAAGTAGCGACGAGAGCCTGTTTAGTGGCAGAACGGCTAATGTACTCACCCGAAACACTCAATTCGGTATTATCGGTCAAGTACACCCCAGTGTTTTAAAAGCCTTCGGAATTTCCGGTAATGTGTTTCTGATCGAAATAAATGTAGATAGACTTTTGTCCATCGTCGTCACGACTAAAACATATAGGTCAATTCCACGATATCCCAGCACCAGTAGAGATATTGCATTGCTTGTAGATGAAACGGTAACCTATCAGCAAATCTATTCAATGATTCAGTATTGTTCTCCTGTGGTGAACTCTATCAATCTTTTCGATTTTTATCAGGGAGAACAGGTGCCCAAGGGGAAGAAATCGCTTGCGTTCCGGATTGTTTACCAGTCAGCCACTCATACATTAACCGACAGCGAAGTCGATAAGGTCCAACAGCAGATTCTGGATAAACTGCAACGTGAACTGGGAGCTGCTCTGAGGAGTTGATTTCAAAGAATAAATCTCAAAAAATTTTTTTACTAATAATGAAAATTTTGGCGAGATTTGAGTTATAATTGGCTTGACTATTTACAAGAAGGGGGTAGACGAGCGTGAAAAGTAGAGTTATCGCTTCCGCTTTATGCCTGGCAGTGTTATCGACTTTTTGTCTTGTAATACCTGTTCAGGCTGCCGGGATGGCCCCTAGTGAGGGTGTGGTTGGGGCTACTGTAACCATATCAGGTCTAAGTGCCGGTTCCTATTCAATCAAGTGGGATGGAGTCGGCGTCAAGCAGGGTACACTATCGGGAGGGGGAAGTGTTAGCTTTACGGTACCGGACACGGCTGGAGGCAGTCACATCGTTAGCGTAGACAATCCAACAGGCACCGAAGTTTTATCGGTCGCTTTCTCTGTCCTACCATCCTTAGCCATAAACACTGACACAGGTGTTGTCGGGGATGAAATCACCGTGACCGGTAAGGGCTTTGCGGTAGCTGAACATAATATTGTGATCAGCTATGATGGAACTAGTGTGCAGACGGGAATTATTGCTGGCAATACAGGGTCGTGGGACTCAACTTTTGCTCTGCCTGTCTCAGCAAAAGGAAGCCACACAATAGAGGCGTCCGGTCAAACGACTCATGAAGGCGATGTCCCCACTCTTACAGTAACGATCGCTCCCGAAATCAGTGCAAATCCATCGTCAGGTAATGTGGGCTCCTCAGTTAACATCAGCGGTGATGGCTTTGGCAAGAGCGAGAGCGGTATCCAGATTATTTACGACGGTACAGGGATTAAAACGGGAATCAGCGCTGATTCTAAAGGCTCCTGGACAGGTTCATTTACCATTCCTAACTCGACCAAGGGTGGCCATACGATCGATGCCTCTGGTGCTTCAACAAAGGCTGACGAGGTCCCGGACCTTAGCTTTATCGTGTCTTCTGCAGTGACTGTTAAGCCTGCTTCGGGGGCTGCGGGCGACACTGTTACGATTGCTGGCTGTGGATTCGGCGGTAATGAATCAGGCATTACCATTACACTTGATGGTAATGTTGTCAAAAGTGACATTACGGCTAATAATGAAGGTTGCTGGAATTCCTCCATGACAATACCGCAAATTGTTGGCGGTAACCACACTATAGATGCCTATGGGTCTTCTACTACGTCGTCCGAGGTGGCTGACACTAAGTTGGCCGTTGTATCGAATTTGAAATTGGACCCTGCTGAGGGCAACGTAGGCAGCAACATAGCGATTAGCGGTAGTGGCTTCGGAGCTAACAAGGAACTAACTTTGAAATACGACAATACCGAGCTCGTCACCAAGTATACCACTGACGACAAGGGTAATTTCCGGACAAGTTTCGTAGCACCAAAAAGTGAAGGTGGCAAGCATAATATAACTGCCACCGATGCTGATGGTGCTACTGCTACTGCAGCTTTTAACATGGAGACAACTCCGCCTGAGGTGCCCCAAATTATTTCGCCAAAAGAGGGAGGCAGAGCCGGACTCTTCGATAACGTTAGACCTACTTTTGAGTGGAGTGCTGTCACTGACCCAAGCGGTGTCAGCTATAGTCTGCAAATATCTTCTCAATCTGATTTCACAACAACGCTACTTAGTAAGGATAACTTGGCTGAGTCCAAGTACACCCTCACTGAGTCGGAAGCGCTGGCTCGGGGAACGTATTATTGGCGAGTCAAAGCAATAGACGGGGCCAGCAACGATAGTGGCTGGAGTCCGTCGACGGAATTTAAAGCCGGCTTGATGCCGCTGTGGCTGTTCATTATCATCGTTGTCATTGTTGCAGTTCTACTGGTTCGGCTGTTCTTCTTCCTGCGCAATATGAGGAAAGAAAGCTAGGGCTTGCTAGAGTCGGACAGCTGTAATACCAGTTGATCCTTAATATATTTTAGCTTTACGGATTAGTCTGGCTGTTTCTGAGGCTATTCGGTTCAAAGGAATCAGTTCTGTTTCTTTTTCCCTGCGCCATTTGAGCTCCACACTGTCGCTTTCTAGTGTGCGGGGGCTAATAGTCAGGCGGAGTGGTATGCCCAGAAGGTCTGCATCGTTAAATTTAATACCTGGTGAATCATCCCGGTCGTCGTAAAGGACCTCAATATTTTTTTTGGTCAGTTCCTTGTAGGTATGTTCCGCTGTTTCAGCAACCTTCTCAGTCTCCAGGCGGAGAGGGCAGAGATATACCTGATAAGGAGCGATGCCCATCGGCCACATGATACCTTTGCTATCGTGGTTCTGCTCTATAGCTGCCGCCAGCAATCGGCCCAAGCCGATGCCATAGGTCCCCATAATAATTGGTCGTGATACGCCGTTTTTATCGAGGAAGAAGGCGCCAAGTTTCTCGCTCAAAAATGTACCGAGTTTAAATACATGGCCTACCTCGATTCCGAGGCTCGAGAATAGTTTCCCATCGCATCTGGGACAGCCGTCGTCGGGGCGTGCAACGGCAATATCAGCCATTGTGGTTACTTCGAAATCACGCGGGTAGTTAACGTTTTTCAGATGCATATCAGGTTTATTCGCCCCGGCCACAAAATTTGAGCCCATAGTTATTGAATCGTCAGCAATAATCTTTATTCCTTTCAGGCCCACAGGTGAAGCAGCACCGGCAACTAATCCGGCAGCTTGTACTTCGGGTTCCGTAGCCAGACGTAATTGAGAAGCTTTAAGTAAATTTCTGAGCTTCGTCTCATTAACCTCCAAATCACCTCTAATAATCGCGAACACCAGTTCGCCGTCAGCGGAGTAAAAGACCGCCTTAAGCGTCTGATGCGCCGGAACTCCAACAAAATTGGCTACTTCTTCAATTGTTTTTATATTCGGTGTGGATATTTCCTGCAGGGGTAAGGCTTGTTGCTTTTCGAATTTCGGTTTCTGACTCAGGGCTTTTTCCAGATTAGCAGCGTAGTCACAATTTGCGCAATGAATTATTCCATCTTCCCCGGTTTGAGCTACAAGCATGAACTCATGAGATTCCTTACCTCCTATAGCACCACTGTCAGCCTCTACTATCACTGCCGGCAAGCCGCAGCGGGCGTAGACATTCTTGTATGCTTGTATCATCCTCTCGTATGTCTTATCCAGATCAGCATCATCCACATGGAAGCTGTACAGGTCTTTCATCATGAATTCACGAACCCGCAGCAGTCCCCCCCTGGGTCTGGGTTCATCGCGAAATTTGTTTTGAATCTGGTAAAGAAGGAGTGGCAGGTCGCGATAACTCTGCACAAAACGAGCCACCATGTCAGTAATTATCTCTTCGTGAGTAGGCCCTAAAACCAAACTGTGTTCTCGTCTATCTGTAATAGTGAATAATGTTTTACCGAAGGCTGGATATCTGCCTGATTTCTCCCATAGTTCGAAAGGCTGCAGCGAGGGTAACATTAATTCCTGACCACCAGCCTTATCCATCTCATCTCGAATTATTTGCTCAATTTTCTTAAGAACCCGCCAGCCTAAGGGTAGAAACGAATAAACACCGGCCGTTACCTGTTGAATCATGCCCGCTCTAAGCAATAATTGATGACTGATCGTGTCTGCTTCTGAGGGTATTTCTTTTAACGTCTTGCCGAATAACCTGGAGAATCTCATATCAGTTACTCCACTAAGAAAGACCAAAAGCTAATTGATATTAGCAGCTATTTTATACTAAAAGGAGGATATTTGTCAGTTACCAGAAGATAATAACCCATTACTCTGGCATACCATCGAATGTATCCGCTGACATAATTGAATGCCCATTCAGGGTACCTGCCG
Organism: uncultured Dehalococcoidales bacterium; assembly: GCA_964413085.1. Taxonomy (GTDB): domain Bacteria; phylum Chloroflexota; class Dehalococcoidia; order GIF9; family UBA5629; genus 9FT-COMBO-48-23. The sequence goes on along the minus strand of CAYPRI010000005.1, from coordinate 25,092 downwards.
ATGAAAAGGATAGCCCACCAGGCGATGAACACGACTATGCCGGCGGCGATACCCAGTGCCCAGAGTACAATTATGTGAGGTATAACCATGACAAGCCTGAAAAAGGTTGTTAGCCGAGATAGTTTCTCTGAAAAACCTATTTTAACGGAAACTGGGTATTCCAAATCCCCTCCTTTTCGCGTCCATTATTTGGCTGAAGGTGCCAGAACTACTGTAAAAGTCTCAGCTGCTGGAATTTGGGCAACTAGTAAAGTATGTTTTTGACCTCGGTCATGAGTGCCTCAAGAAAGTCCGTTTCAGCCACAGTGCTGACAACCTTGCCTTTTCTAAAAATAGCACCTCTGCCCTTGCCGCAAGCGATACCTACATCGGCTTCTTTTGCCTCTCCTGGACCGTTTACAACGCAGCCCATAACGGCTACTTTGATAGGTTTCTTTATTGTTTCCAGTTTTTTATCAACGGATTCAGCTAGGTTGATTATATCCACCTCCGCTCGTCCGCAGGATGGGCAGCTAATCAGGGTTGGACCTCTCTGTCGAAGGCCCAGGGTCTTCAATATCTCATACGCGGCTTTAACTTCTTCGCAGGGCCATGTACTCAATGATACTCGTATGGTATCGCCAATACCTTCAAAAAGGAGTATGCCAATGCCAACCGCACTACGGACAATGCCGGCTCTAGGTAGACCTGCCTCCGTTATACCCAGGTGTAGCGGGTAGGATATTTTTGTAGCTATTGCTCTGTAGGCTTCGATACTGGTTGGCACGTCGAAAGCTTTCAGCGATACCTTTATCAGATCAAAATCCAGACTTTCCATCAGCTTGATTTGTGCCAGAGCCACATTAACCATGTGCTCGGAAATTGATATCTTAGATTTCAAGGTAGGCGGCAGGCTTCCTGCATTAACGCCGATACGAATGGGTGCCTGCCTTTGCCTGGCGGCTCTTACTATTTCCGCGATTTGTTCCGGCTCTCGTATATTACCCGGATTTAGACGGAGTCCATCTGCACCCGCTTTCAAGGCTTCAAGTGCAAGGCGATAGTCGAAGTGTACATCGGCGATAATGGGAATCGAAGTCTTCTTTTTGATAGCTGAAACAGCCTGCGCTGCCTCGGTGTCAGGCACGGCGACTCTGACTATCTCACAGCCGCAATCCGAAAGCTCTGCAATTTGTTTTACCGTAGATTTAATGTCTCTGGTGTCGGTTTTGGTCATCGATTGGACTACGATGGGTGAGTTGCCGCCTATGGTTACGTTGCCGATCCTGATGGCCTTGGACCGCCTGCGTTTTATCAAGGTAAGACGCTCTCCCCATGAATTATATGGGCGATATCATAGTAGCTAATGACCAAGATCAAAAGCATTAAAACTGCAAAACCGATAAGATGGACAAGTCCCTCTCTTTTTGGTGAAATCCTTTTTCCTCTTCGGGCCCATTCCAAAAATACGAAAATTAGTCGGCCACCGTCTAAGCCAGGGAAAGGGAAAATATTTATTATTGCCAGATTGATGCTGATTAACGCTGCAAATTCGAGCAGTGGGCTGGCTCCTGCTTTAGCCACCTGTCCCGTGATTTCTGCGATGCCAATCGGCCCGGTTACCTGGGGGGCCGTTCCCCCAATAAACCACCGTATCAATTCGTTACGGAACAGGACCAGTACATCCCAGCAATAAACTACGCTTGAAGGTACCGCTTTCCAGAATGGTTCGGATTCACGGACTGTGGCACTGTCGACGCCAGTTATGGTTATGCCAGTTGCGCCCTGTCCAGCTGGTGGTTTCCATCTTGGCACTAAGGCCACTTCATTCGGAGGTTGTTCATCCCTTTGCAGCAGAATGTTTGTCTTTATGCCAAGATAAAGTTGAATATAATAGCCGACATCCCCGCGATTTTGTATTGTGTGGCCGTTTATCTCCAGTATTCTGTCGCCCGGCTCAATGCCAGCTGTCTGGGCCGGTGACCCCTGAGCAACCTCCTGTACCTGAACTTTCTCTAAGGTCACATCGTGGGGAATCATGAAACTGATGGCAAAAAGAAATATCGGTAGTAGAATATTCATTAGCGAACCGGCACTAAGAACCAGAACTCGTACGGGTATACTCTTGCCGGCGAGACTACCTGGCAGGGATGGGTCCTCTTCTCCAACCATCTTGGTAAAACCGCCCAGAGGTATCGAGTTAATAGAATACGTCGTCTCACCTCGCTTGAAGCTGAATATTCTTGGAGGAAAGCCTATGCCGAACTCTTCGACCTTGACCCGAGCAAGCTTAGCTGAGATGAAATGTCCGAATTCGTGGGCGAAGACAAGAACGATGAGAATGCCTATAAAGCTGACGACTGAAATAACTATTGTTTCCATCATTAATTTACCTTACTTAGTATTTCCAGGGCTGCATTTCTAGCCCAAATGTCGGCCTCCAAAATTTGCTGAAGTGTGGGATTATCTTTGTCCTGATGTAAGCTAAGCGTCTTATCAATTATTTGCGATATTTGAGGGAAATCAATGCGCTTGTCCAAAAAAAGCTCGACGGCTATTTCATCCGCAGCACAGAGTACCGCTGGGTAAGTTCCACCCTTTCTCCCTGCTTCCAGTGCCAGTTGTAGACAAGGGAACATACTGAAGTCTATCTCCTCAAATGTCAGAGAACCCAACCGGGGAAGCTCTATTCGGGGCAATCTGTAATTAGCTAGGCGCTCTGGGTAGGACAGAGCATATTGAATAGCAAAACGCATATCGGGGATGCTCAACTGCGCTTTCACCGAGCCGTCCACAAATTCCGCCAGAGAATGAATGATACTCTGAGGATGGATCACTATTTCTATTTTGCTGAGCGGAATAGAGAAAAGCCAACTCGCTTCTATTGCCTCCATCCCCTTATTCATCAAAGTCGCTGAATCGATAGTAACCTTTTTACCCATTTTCCATGTTGGATGCCTCAGTGCTTCGTCAACCGTAACATCCGTTAGTTTTGTTAGTGGAATATGAAGGAAAGGCCCGCCTGAAGCTGTCAGAATAAGCTTCGAGACTTGGCCAATTTTGCCGTTCAGGCACTGAAATATCGCGCTGTGTTCACTGTCAATAGGCAGGATTCGAACTTGGTGGAGTTTAGCTTCCGCCATGACGATTGCACCAGCCATTACCAACACCTCTTTATTGGCCAGAGCTATCTCTTTACCTGCCCTTATGGCGGCAAGCGTCGGTGCCAATCCCACCTTTCCTGTTGTGGCCACCACCACCATGTCGACTTCGGGATCGCTGGCAATTGCCTCCATAGAACACATCTTAGTTTTGTTGGGGAGTTCTAATCTGTTCGCCGAAAATACCACTTTGGGGTGGAACTGTTCTATTTGGGTGGCAAGCAAGCCTGTATTTCTGCCACCTGCAAGGCCTACTATGCTGAATATATCCGAGTAGTTGCTTACGATGTCTAGAACCTGTTGGCCTATGGAACCTGTAGAACCCAAAATGGCCAATTTTTTAGTAGTCACGCCCATAATTTTGCCAGCTCCACTAATAAGTATACTATAACTCCAGTGAATATGAGACTATCCACTCGATCCAGAATACCGCCATGTCCGGGTATTAATTTACCAGCGTCTTTTACACCGGAATTACGTTTAAGAAGCGACTCTACTAAATCTCCGAGCTGTGCGAAAACACTGATAATCAGGCCTGCCAGAGCTATCTGCCAGTAGCTGAATGGTAACTTGAAGATGGCGTTGATGATAAAGACGGCTGCCAAGCTGGATGCCAAACCACCGATAGCTCCTTCCCATGTTTTGCCAGCGCTCACAGATCGACATAATGGGTGCCTGCCCCAGGTTCTACCAATGAAAAAGGCACCGGTATCGTTAGCGAACGTAGTGAATATGGTTAAAAATACAAGTCCTTTGCCTGTTTCCAGGCCTCTTAACCTGACCCAGTAGCTGAGCATCCAGCCGATATAGAGGATACCAGCCATGGTCCATGCCCAGCCAGCAAAAGCTTGGTCTCTGGGATGCCGGAATAACATCCAGATTAGCGATATTATAATAGCCGATGTGATCAGGATAGTTAAGGCAGAAGGATACGGGCAAAAGGGGCTTATGACTATGAGAAGAATCCAGACTATGCCGAAATAGGTGAGTGGCTGTATTTTCAGCCGGCTGGCCATTCCGTAGAATTCCCAACCGGCGATACCGGCCATAGCTGCCATTAATAGTGCGAACCATGGTCCGCCGAACCATATTATGGCTATTAGTAGAGGTAGGCCGATAACGGCAGTTAGAATTCTATGCCTGAGCATATTAATTCTTTGACTCTGCCAGTCTGCAATAAAGGTGACTACAGCGGTTTACTTGAAGCGATGTTTGGGCTTGAATCATTGTTTTTGGTATTTCTAAACTCAATTCGGTGAAAAAGAGTGACTATGAGTTATGGTGTCAAACTTCCATTATCTCTTTTTCTTTGGTCTGTCCAATAGCGTTGATTTTATCAATGAAGCTATCGGTCAGCTTTTGCAGTTGGTCCGAGGCGCGGCCACACTGATCTTGAGATATTTCCTTGTCCTTTTCTGACTGTCTTAGGTTCTCAATGCCTTCCCGTCTCAGATTGCGAAGTTCAATCCTGGCATCCTCCAGTCTTTTATGAACAGCTTTGGTTAACTCCTTACGCCGTTCTTCAGTAAGCGGAGGAATGGGTATCCGGAGAACACGACTGTCGCTTATCGGATTTAAACCAAGGTCGGAAGTGAGGATAGCCTTCTCTATGCTGCGTATTGATGTGCTGTCCCAAGGTTGAATCAATATCATCTTGGCGTCAGGAATCGAGATGGAGGCCAGTTGGTTAATTGGCGTTAGAACACCATGATAGTCAGCCTTAATATGTTCAACTAAGGCTGGCGAGGCCCTCCCTGTTCGTATAGTGGCCAGGTCTCGCGATAAGGCTTCAGTTGCCTTCTGCATTTTACTATTGATTTCAGCGACTATGCGGTCAATCATTTTTATTCACTGGTGACAAAGGTACCTACGTGTTCACCGCACACGGCACGCTTTATGCTTTCTTTTGCCTGCAGGTCGAATATGATTATGGGCAGCCTGTTGTCTTGGCAAAGTGAGAAAGCAGTGCTATCCATAACCTGAAGCCGCAAATTTAGGGCATCAGAATGAGTTAAACGTTCGAACTTCTTAGCGCGGGGATTCTTGAGCGGGTCAGAATCATAAACACCGTCGACCCGACTCTTAGCTACAAGCAGTACTTCAGCACCTATTTCAATGGCTCGAAGTGCTGCTGCAGTATCAGTTGTCATGTACGGATTTCCGGTACCTCCGGCAAAGATGACGACCCTTTTTTTCTCGAGGTGTCGTATAGCGCGGCGACGTATATATGGTTCGGCTACCGCATACATGGTGATTGCTGACTGTGTTCTGGTGTTTACGCCTTCGCCTTCGAGGGCGTCTTGTAGAGCCAGTGCATTGATAACAGTAGCCAACATACCGGCATAATCGGCTGTAGCACGATCCATTCCTTTAGCTTCAGTGCCGGTGCCACGCCAGAAATTGCCACCTCCTACAACTATGGCCACCTCCACTCCCTGATTCAGTATGTCTTTTATCTGTTTGGAAACCCGCTTTAAGACTAATCGGTCAATGCCAAATTTTTTCTTCCCCATAAGTGCTTCGCCGCTTAACTTGAGGAGAACTCGCTTGTATTTGGCTTTTGCCTCTACCACTTCTTACGAACCTAATTCATACCTGACGAATCTGCTTACTTTAATATTTTCGCCGACCTTGGCGACCGTCTCAGTAATTATATCCTGGACTATCTTTTCCGGGTCCTTTATATACGGCTGGAGTAACAGGCACGCTGTTTTGGCGTCTACGTCGCTGTCCTTGGACATTTCTTCTTCTGAAACACATTGCGGGCACATAGCGGCAACCTGCAGGGCAATATTATGCGTTAAATCCTTAAATTCCTCAGTACGGGCCACAAAATCGGTCTCGCAATTCACTTCGACTAAGACCCCGATCTTACCTCCGGGGTGAATATAGGCTTCAATTAATCCCTGTTCGGCAACCCGCTTGGACTTCTTTTTTGCCAGAGCTATTCCATGCTGGTTCAAAATTTCAACCGCCTTTTCTACGTCGCCTGCTGCCTCAATAAGCGCCTTCTTACAATCCATAATACCAGCGCCGGTCTTTTCTCTAAGGTCTATTATCGTCGCGGTTGAAATCTGCAAATTAATCCTCCTATTTGTTTTCGTCCGGGGTGAATATATGGGGCTCCAGTAATTGGCTGGATTCTACTTCAATCGGAGCTTCAACTCTGCCTGTCTCTCCGGTCTCTCTAACCATTTTGCCCTCGAGCACGGCGTCTGCTATTTTACTGCAAATGAGTTTTATCGCTTTTATGGCATCGTCATTCGCGGGGATGGGATAATCAATCCCTTGCGGGTCACAGTTGGTGTCTACAACGGCCACGATGGGAATTCCCACTTTTTTGCTTTCAGCCAAGGCTATCTTTTCTTTTGTCGGGTCGACAATAAATATAGCGCCGGGCAGGGTGGTCATTTCCTTAAAACCGCCGAGAAGTTTATTCAGTCGTGCTATTTCCTTTTCTACCTTCATTTTTTCTTTTTTAGAGAGATAATTTAGCTCGCCCTTGTCTCTTTGGTCTTCAAGCCGCACCAGATAGTCTATTCTGGCCTGTATCGTGCTGAAATTAGTCAGCATTCCCCCCAGCCACCTTTGGTTTACATAATACATACCACAGCGCTTGGCTTCCTCTTCTACGATTTCCTGGGCCTGCTTTTTGGTACCAACAAACAGAATACTTTGACCATTGCTAACTAAGTCTTTGACGTAGTTATAAGCTCTATCAAGCATTACCACAGTCTGTTCCAGGTCAATAATGTGTATACCATTACGCTGAGTGAATATATAGCTTTTCATACGTGGATGCCAGTGCCCGGTAAGATGGCCGAAATGGGCTCCGGCTTCCAGTAATTGCTTAACCGAGATAGACTCCGCCAAATTGAAACCTCCTGATCAAAATGAACTTATTTTTTCGATTCTAATCCCTGTCTTTTTTTGCGCAAATCGAACATCAGTATAACATACGGCGATTTTTGAGGCAATTTACGATGCAGAAACTGCTAGGTTCGTATATGCCTTGTGTAATTATTTCGAGACAAGAAGCTGCGGGCTCTTCAAGGAAAAAACTTAGCCCCTCCTCAGGAGGGGCTAAGTTAATGTATTACAACTTCAAGATTCTATTTCAGGCCAATTTTTTCGGCTACGAGCTCTCGATGGAAATCGGTGCCGCCAAACGATGTACTTGCAGCTAATGACCTTCTGTAATATAGAGGTATGTCGTGGTCAGAGCTGGTGGCAATGCCACCGTGTAGTCTGATGGCCCATTGTGCAACATCTTTGTAGGCTTCGTTGATATATGCTTTGGCCAATGACACTTCCTTGGCAGCGGGTTGGCCTTCTGATTCCATCCAGGCAGCCTGATAGACCAGATAGCGAGCCGTTTGCATCGAGGTCCACATATTAGCCATTAAATGCTGAAGAGCCTGAAAAGCTCCGATAGGTCTTTCGTACTGAACACGCTCTTTCAAGTAGGCAACTGTCATGTCGATACACGTTTGCATAGCTCCCACAGCCTCTACGCTTCTAGCTACAGATCCTTTACGCATCATCGATTCTACCAATGTCCAGCCTGCGTCTAACTTGCCCAACATGTTTTTTTTGGGTACGGTGACGTTTTCAAAGCGCACTTCACACAGTTTATCTGCCGCTATAGTGGGTATTACTTCGATTTGGATTCCCGGAGACTTAGTATCCACTAAAAAGAGTGTAATTCCTTTATCGGTAGTTCCCTCCTTAGTTTGGGCTACGCAGACCATGTAGTTGGAAACACGAGCCATTTCAACGAAGAGTTTGGTACCGTTCAAGACAAAATCTTCACCTTTGGCCGTAGCTTTGAGGGCTATTCCAGAAGCATCGAATGTTCCTTCAGCTTCAATTAGTGCCAAAGTCAAAATCAAATCTCCACTCGCTATTTTGGGGAGGAATTCTTTTTTCTGTTCCTCGGTACCACCTTCTACAATAGAGAAAGTGGATATTACAGTAGGGATTAATGGACCGGGCAGTATGTTTCTACCCACCTCTTCCAAAAGAACTGTCAGGTCTTGGAAAGTATATCCGATACCCTCGTATTGTTCAGGTATAACCAGACTTGTCCACCCCAACTCGGCTATCTTTTTCCATAGCTCTGGAGAGTATCCCTTTTCACTTTTCTCAAGCTCTCTAACTAAGGTCTTCGGGCATTCCGTTGTAAGGAAGTCCCGCGCAGCTTTTCTTAAAATCTCTTGTGCTTCCGTAAATCTAAGATCCATGATTCCTCCTATCGAACTCGATTTATTTCATCCGGGGCAAGCCCAGTCCGTACCAGGCGATGATGTTCCTCTGTATCTCGTTAGTACCCATGGAGATTATGGTTACGAAGCATTCCTGGAAACCCTTCTCCCAGGTTCCGTGCACGGGAGCCCATCGAGAGCGTTTCACCTGACCGAAGGGGCCAGCTATGTCGGTTGCTACGAAGGAAAAGCGCTTACCAAGTTCACTGTAGAATATCTTGGCAGCGGCTGCGTCCATAAGAGCCATCTCGTTCCTATTCTGCAAGTCAGCTATTCGATAGGCGATTGCCTTGGCAGCTTCCAGATCGCAAGCCAGCTCAGCGACTCTGTTCCGTACTAACGGATCTTTGGATAGAGGCTTGCCATTTCGTTTCGTCGTATTGCAAAACTCGACGAGTTCTTCCAGTTCACGGTACATGCTCATGATTTCATTCATGCCCGACCTTTCGAAGCCTGCGAGAAGATTCACTATAGCCCAGCCTTCGTTTTCCTGTCCGACAACATTTTTAGCGGGTACATGAACATCGTCGAAATAAACTTCGGCGTACGGTGCATCCCCGTCGATGTATGGAATCGGGCGTACGGTAACGCCGGGTGTCTTCATATCAAGTAATAGGAAGGTCATATTGTGATGTTTGCGGCCTGCGGGGTCAGTTTTGAAAACACCGAATCCCCAGTCTGCTCGATGCGCAGCTGTGTTCCAGGTCTTTTGACCATTTATTATGTACTCGTCGCCCTTCTTAATGGCTGTGGTGGACAGTGTGGCCAGGTCGGAACCGGCATTTGGCTCGCTCCATAATTCGCACCACATGACCTCGCCCTTTGCAATCGGAGGCAGAAATTCTTTCTTAATTGGGTCGCTTGCCGCCTGTAAAAGTGTAGGCGCGAGCATCTGGATGCCGAAGATATCGACTCCGTAGATCCCGTGATATCCCCTAGCTTCGGCAAAGAGGACCTTGTCCATCATGGTGCCGCTACCGCCGTACTCGAGTGGCCAGGCTAAGGCAAGCCATCCCTTTTTGGCGAATTCTTTGGCGCAATAAAGATGGAAGTCCCAGCATTCGTCTACCTCGAATACAGCCTCAAGTCCGACGGAACTTGCTGGCCTTTTCTTTTCGAGCTCCTTACAGAAATCGAAGTATTCCTTTCTGTGCGCCTTTTCTTCTGGTGTTAGCTCAAAATCCATGTGTACCTCCTGAAATGTTAATTCCTATGTAAGCGCTTCTGACAAGATTTGTAACTGTATCGACTACTAGTCAAGCGTCAGCGTAGGTTTGAAGTCCACCTTAATTTATCTTACCTAGTTTAGACTGATGAAGATTACCGGCAATCTTCAACGAACGGTTGCTCTAGGAAAGACTCCCCAAGCCAAACCCTCGAATTATCGCCACCTATTATAATATAGAATTCCTTGTTTTGGAAGTCCTGGCACGTTGATTGTTAGCTTGACCGGTGATGAATTTCCTCTATCGTATAATGCAAGATGCCCGCTGGTGCCCTAACCTCGATTTTTTGCCCTTTAATTCGGCCAAGTAAAGCCTGTCCCATTGGAGAAGCTACGGAGATCTTACCTTCCATTGGGTTAGCTTCGCTGATATCTACCAGTGTATAGCTTACCTGTTCTCCTGAGGCTGTGTCCCTGAGTACCGCGGTATCGCCGAAACTTATCTCCCAGCCGACGGACTCCTGTTCAACAACAGCAGCCATTTTTAGAGTTGATTCCAGCTGCTTAATACGTGCCTCCACGTGTCCTTGATGCTCTCTAGCAGCTTCGAGCGGTGCGTTTTCTCTGAAATCCTTGTCGGAGGCAGCCTTCTTTATTTCCTCTGCTAGACTGGGGCGTTCTTTTTTTAAGCTTTCCAGTGCCGCCTGTAAATCTGAATAGCCCTGATCGGTTAATAGGACCTTTCGATGAGCTCGCCGTTTCACGGACGAAGTAGATTTAGGAGGCGCTTTTTTACTCTTTAGATGGACAGCCATGTTCTTTTTGGTCATACCCCTCTTATGGGTGTAAGTTAGGAAGCTTTTGATTATCCCCAGTTTCTCAGCAGCCTCCGTCGTCGATGAGGTAATTTGTTCGGCGTAGTTAGCTACTTCGGGTATAGTTAATCCCATTAAAGGCCGTTTTTCCCCATACCAACGTACAAATTTATAGACCTCCTGTTGGGCTTTTAGTCTTTCTTCTGAGGATAATGTTAGCAGAAACTGTGTTGCAGCCTGTCCTAAACTGGTATCAGATGAAGCCAAGTCAGGTGCTTTTTTTGAGGCCATCCCTTTGCTCTGAGCGAAACTAATAATAAAACAGACAAAGAGGGGATGTCAAATGAAGTGGAATCCGAGCTGGGTTATATACTGCTACTTTAGAGTAATGTAGCCGATCAGCTTGTAGATAAGTTTGGCTGCGAGAAAGGCGCACGAATGGTTGCCGCCTTCCGGGCAAAGTTCCACGACATCGAAACCAATAACCTTCTTGTGGTGAGTTACATATCTTAAGAGGCCTAAGACTTCCTGCCATTGCATACCGCCCGGTTCCGGCGTACCTACTGCCGGCATAATTGCAGGGTCAAAGACATCTAAATCTATGGTTATATATACATTGTCGCTTAACATGCCAGCTATATTCTCAGGCGCTAAATCGGAGCTCTGGACTGAGAAGTAAAACGGATGCATTTTATTCTTGTCTAAAAACTGCTTCTCCCCTAAACTCAGGCTACGTATGCCGACCTGAACTATGGGGCATAGTTCACAAATACGCCGCATAACACAGGCGTGGCTGTATTTGGTGCCCAGGTACTCATCCCGGAGGTCGGCATGCGCATCGAGTTGAAGTACACAAATATCATGGAATCTTTCTCTCAAGGCTTGCACTACGCCTAGGCTAAGCGAGTGCTCGCCGCCGAGCATAACGGGAAGCTTTTCCCGCCAAAGCACTCGGCTAGTCACTCGATAAACTCTATCAATCATTCTTTCGGGGCTATTTAAAGATGGTTCTACGGGTGGCAAGGTATGAATTCCAACCTTATGTATCTCCCGTTCGATTTCGGGGTCGTAGAGCTCCAGATATTGTGAAGCCTCTATGATAGCTTGTGGGCCATGACGGGTACCGCTATGCCATTCCGTGGTGCCGTCGTAAGGAACCGGTATGATTACGGCTCTGGCTCGGGATAGGTTGGAAAAAGGGGGCGATAGACCCGCGAAATTTTGAGAGGGTAAAAATAAATCCTCGAATTTTTCCATTAATTAAACCGGATGGATTTTTACTGTATCGACGGTTTCAGTTAGCTCGGTTATTTTCCAGTCACGGTTGATAAGACGGCTAGATAGTCTTGTCAGCTTGAATTTCTCTTTGAAATCCTTTACGACTTGCCTGGCATCGAAGTCCTTGCATGAAAAAACGTCTATATTAATGTAACAGCGCTCTACGAAAGTATGAAGACTTATGTGGCTTTCGGCTATGAAAACAAATCCGGATATTCCCCAGTCTTCAGGCTTAGATCCAATGTACTTAAAGACATGTGGAGAGGAAATTTTCGTCATGTCGATCTGGGCGGGATATGAGTCGAGCAGCTGGTAAATAAATTGTTCATCCTGCATTAGTCCTGGATCATTTCCGTAACCATCAATAGTCAGATGCATATGTCCCCCTAGATCAAGATTCTTCTTAATTCAAAAAGTGCCGCTGTGACTGCTCTTTGCTTGATTTGCGGGCGGTTTCCAGGATAGTTTTTAGCATAACTCTGGCGGCGCTGTCCATTATCCAGGCTAATAAAAATGGTGCCGATCGATTTTCCCTCGATTTCAGATGGGCCCATTACTCCTGTAAGGCCGAGACCAACAGAAGCCCCAAGTTTCTCTCTGGCTATCGTTGCCATGGCCTGGCATGTTTCACCGCTTACAGTTCCGTATTTGGATATACATTCAGGGTCCAGACCGAATGCAAATCTCGAAGCCTCATTGTAGGCAACCAATCCCCCGAGGAAATAATTCGAACTGCCGCGAACATTAGTGATAACGTTAGCTAAGAATCCGCCGGTATAGGATTCCATAGTGGCCAGAGTCATTTTTTTGGCTGAAAGAAGATTTCCTATGATACTCTCCAAGTTATCGCTGTCTACGCCCCATATGTATTCATTCAGAATTGCCCTAATATCGGCCTCCCTCTGGCTGATAAGCTTCTGTGCTTGCGCTTCAGTCTTTGCCTTAGCTGTAATACGTAAATAAACACCATCAACTTTAGCGTAAGTACCTATCGAAGGATTTTTTGAGTGCAGAAACGGGCTTGCTCTTTCATCTACCTCAGCTTCAGTTAACCCAAATGTTTTTAGAGTTTTGGATATAATGACCGCATCTGATGAGTGCTTCTGCAATCTAGGCATTATTTCTTTAGCCCACATTAATTCCATCTCGCGTGGTGGGCCAGGCATTGTAATAATTATTCTTTTCCCTTTTTCTACCCACCAGCCGGGTGCAGTTCCTCTGGGATTAGCGATAATTTGTGCCGAAGGGATTACTGTGGCTTGCTTGATGTTAGTCGGTGGCATTTCTCTTTTAAAATATCTAAATAATTCCTCGAATTTCTCAACAAGAGCATAATCAATAGAAAGTTTTTCTCCAAGGAACTCAGCTATTGCTTCTCGAGTTATATCATCCTGAGTCGGTCCTAGACCGCCGGTTGCTATAATTATGTCCGACCTTTGCCACGCCTGTTTTAAGGTCTCAATTAATCTGGCCTGATTGTCACCGACCGTTGATATATAATTAAGGTCTATACCCAATAATGGAAGTTGGCTGGCCAGATAAGCTGAATTTGTATCGATGATGTCACCGAGAAGAAGCTCGGTACCAATGGAAATTATTTCTGCTTTCATCGTGAACAGTACTTATTAGGTTAACATCTGATAGTGGAAATTCCTAAATACTTTTCTACCAGTGCCATGGCGCAGTATTTCCCACACATACTGCAGGCGGGTCCGCCACTGCTATATTTGCTGTGAACTGTCTTAACTTTCTCGGGATCCAATGACAGTGCGGCTTGAGATTCCCAATCCAGATTCTTCCTGGCTATAGACATTTTTCTATCCCATTCACTGGCTCTCTTTGTGCCTCTAGCGATATCGGCAGCGTGAGCTGCAATACGCGAAGCTATTACACCTATTTTTACATCTTCAATGTCGGGCAATGAAAGATGTTCTGTAGGGGTGACGTAACATAGGAAGTCAGCTCCTGAGGCCGCAGCAATAGCTCCTCCGATAGCCGCTGTAATGTGGTCGTAGCCGGCTCCGATGTCCGTCACCAGTGGTCCGAGAACATAGAATGGAGCTTCGTGACAAAGGCGCTTCTCCAGCTGAACATTTGTGGCGATTTGATTTAGCGGCAGGTGTCCTGGTCCCTCCACCATTGTTTGTACACCGGCTTCTCGAGCTCTATCTACCAGTTCTCCGAGTGTAATAAGCTCTTCAACCTGAGGTCGATCAGTGGCGTCGGCTATACTTCCGGGGCGCATGCCATCGCCCAAGCTCAGTGTCACATCATATTTTCGGGCAATATCAAGCAAACGGTCGAAATATTCATACAATGGATTTTCATGTTCGTTATATAGCATCCAGCCAATGAGAAACGCACCGCCACGTGAGACAACGTCGGTCAACCGCTTTTGCTGCTTCAATCGCTCTATAGCCGCTCTTGTTATACCACAATGTACAGTAATAAAATCGACTCCGTCCTTTGCCTGCTGCTCAATAACGTTGAAGATGTGGTCTACACTCATGTTTACTATAGCGCCCTGTTTCTCGATAGCCTCTATGCCAGCCTGATATATAGGTACGGTACCGACAGGTATGGTGCTGGCAGTTACTATGGATTGCCTGATGGCTGATATGTCTCCTCCGGTGCTCAGGTCCATAATAGCATCAGCCCCGAAGCGCGTGACTATACTTAATTTCTCTAATTCGCTCTCGAGGTTGCCAAATTCAGACGATGTTCCAATGTTGGCATTTACTTTAACCGATAGCTCCGTACCAATGCCGCAAGCAATCAGGTTGCTGTGATTAACATTCGCGGGTATAACGATTTTACCCTCGGCTACATATTGCCCGGCAATATCGGGATTTATGCTTTCCTGCTGCGCCACACGTTTAATTTGTGGTGTTAATTCGCCACGTTTCGCCTGTTCTAATTGACTCACATCATCTCCTAAACAAAAAAACCAAGAGCTTTAGTAACCACTAACAAACCCTTGGTTAAATTTACCGCTTCCCTACGCTTGCATTACCAAGGTCAGGTTCCGACGGTTCTCCGCAATAGCAGAGTCTCAGCCTGATTTGCTTCTCAGGGCACCCCTAGCGGTTATCTAAAACCAGTAATCAATATATCACATAACGACGTATAGAAACAAATAAATTCAGTATGAATTGCTAAATTATAATGGAGTTCTATATCGCCGCCAAATTACTACACTTAGTATCGCTATGGCACACATAAATATTAAAGGAATGATCAATGATAAGATGCGAACTCGGCTGGACATTGGAACTACTTCGAATTCTTGGACTTCCGACCACGAGCTTTCGTTGCCTATATCGTCAATCGCCATGACTCGCCAGCTATGACTTCCTATATTTAATACGTCATCAGCAGATAGTTTGTACTCAGAGTCTGCTATACCTGATTTTAAGACTGGTGGCGATGAAAAATCTTTACCATTGGCAATCTCCAGTGTGTACGTTAATTTGCCCTGGGCACTGCTATCCGACCAATCAAATGTTATATTGGAAAGTCCAAATCCTCGTTGTCCAGCGTTCCGAAAAGCTATCATGCTAAAGAGCTCCTTAATAATTCCGAGGAATACCGCACCGACAGAGCTAAGAGCTTCTAATTTTTCTCCCTGGCTGGGAAAGATGGGTGTGGGTGTAGTAGGTACAGCTCGTTCGATAATAAAAGCGGCCTCTGCAGAATTATCGGTTGCCCCCGTCGCTTTTACTTTATTATCTTTAGTGCCACTTTGAGGCGCTATAAAACTGGTGCTGAAGCTGCCATTACTATCAGCAACAGCAGCGGCGTTAAGACTGGCACCCTCAAAACTCAGTGTGATTGTTTCACCGCTGGCGAATCCGGTCCCGTAAACGGCAACCTTTGTCCCCTTATTCCCCGAAGATGGCTGCAACTCGATATTCGGAATAATATTGAAGTCCATATCCGGAATAGTTCCTACAGGCGTAAAGTCACTTCCAAAAAGGCCCACCAGGTGATGTCCTTGAATTCCAACCGGAATATTAAACGTCGTATTTAGAACGCCATCAGTTCCTGCTATGAGGTTTACCACGATAATTCGATTGTCCCAGGTAATAGTAATCCCGTCTTCGCTGGTGCGAAAACCATAACCATCCATGGTGATTTCTGTGCCAACAGGACCGGACGTCGGTTTTATCTCGGCCAACGGACCGACGATGAATTTATGTTCTCCTATGTCAGAGGCAGTAGTGGAACTACTGAAAGCACTGATATAATGTATGCCTTTATCTGGCCCTGGGGCCTCAAAACTGATACTCCATACGCCGTCATAATTCGCAGTAGCCGTGACTGGCAGGACGTTTTTATCCCACGTGACTTTTATATCTTTTTCAAGGCGAGCAAAACCGCTGCCGGTTATGGTAATTGATGAATACGGTCGGCCCACACTCGGAAACATTGAGATACCCGGAATTATCGTAAACGCGGCCGATGCAGTGCTACTGGCCCAGTTGCTATCATCGGCAATTCTAATTGTGTGACTGCCCTTAGAATCCGAGGGCACTTGAAGATCGAAACTCATTTCGCCATTCTCGGATATGGGTATCTTACTGAGCAATATCCGGCTGTCCCAGTAAGCGGTAGCCTGTCGGCCTGCGAATCTACTGCCCTCGATATGCACAATTGTGCCCGTATTCCCAGATGTGGGCGTTATAGTCATGTCGGAAGCACGAACGGGGGCAGGTGATGTTAACAATAACAATAGAGACGGAACAATTATAGTCAGGAGTAAGAGAGTATGTAAGATACTGGAGCGAACCAACTCTAACCTCTTTTTGATTTTAACGAAAGGAGTAGTTTATATTGGCCGATGGGAAAAATCAAATTTAGAAGGACAAAATGCTCAGGATAGGGTGGCTTCGCCAGATATCTATGTCCTTGACATAGCGAATAGCATATTGATAGACTTTGAAGGCTGATTCGGTGCTTGCGCGGCCCCGTGGTGTAGCGGACTAACATGCCACCCTGTCACGGTGGAGATCGTGGGTTCGAATCCCATCGGGGTCGCCATTATGTTCCGATATTAGGCTTTTAAAGACAGACTTCCTTAAATATATGCCCTGTTTTTAAATAAGAGTACGCGTATATTCTCAGTAAAATCAGCCCAGCTTACGCAGTTCTTCCCTCAAAATCTTACCCAACAGGTTCTTGGGTAGTACATCAATAAATTGTACAGTCTTCGGCGTCTTAAAGGTGGGCAAACTTTGCTTGCAAAAGGCTATCATCTCATCTTCTGTGGCCTGCTCCTGAGATTTAAGAACAACGAAAGCCTTTATCTCCTCTCCGTAAACTTTGTCAGGCACTCCAATAACACCGGCTTCAGCCACCTTGTGATTCTGATAAAGGATTTCTTCAATTTCTCGCGGAGAAACATTTTCTCCACCGCGGATGATAATATCTTTTTTCCGGTCGGTAATGTACACGTATCCGTCTTCGTCGATATAGCCCACATCACCTGTGTGGAGCCAACCGTTTTTAATAGCCTGGGCGGTTTCATCGGGAAGATTCCAGTATCCTTTCATTAATGTAGGCCCCTTGACTACTATTTCTCCGCACTGTCCATGGGGTAGTTTGTGGTCACTCTCATCGAAAACTTTGATAGAATTACACCTGAGCAGGTTTCTGCCAACTGAGCCGTATTTGGGTGGCAGGTCAACCGGTTGACCTGTGGTAGTTGCTCCTGACTCGGTTAGTCCCCATCCCTCTCTTATATCGACTCCCGTTTTTTCTTTCCACCTCAAGGCGACTTCCACTGGTAGTGCAGCGCCGCCCGAATTGCAGGCTAAAAGCGAACTAATATCGTATCTATCCAACTCGGGATAGTCGAGGATTTGGATATACATTGTCGGTACCGCCGCCATGTGTGTAATGCGAAAAGATTGAATTGCCTTCAAAGCTTCTTCAACATTCCACCATTTAAGTACGACTGCTTTCCCGCCCACAAAAGTACCCATCATACTAAAAGCGATACCGTATGAATGGGAGAGAGGTAGCACTCCCAGGCTGATATTGCTGCGACTAATCCCGTTAACGAACACCGACTCCTGCATAGGTTGAAGTGTTTTAGGGTCCATGAAAGTTCTCGTTTGCTGAACAGTCGTGCCGAGATTAAAAGCTACATATTCAAAGAAGCACAGAGCATTAATATAGAGAGAGTAATGAGTATGCATAACCCCCTTGGGACGGCCGGTAGTGCCGGCGGTGTAGATTAGGGCCGCAATGTCATCGTTTTCCGTTTCTTCGATTTTCAATTCAGGTGAACTCTCTGACATTAGTTTGTTGTATGACACGGTATCGGGGACGTCATCTTTATCGGTTAATATAATGTGCTTTAATTCCGGGGCTTGTTTCCGAGCCTCAAGAACCCAGGCTAAGAAATCCGAGCTAGTAAGCAGGGCTTTGGCGCCGCAGTCACGATAAATGTAAGCTGCCTGGTCTGGCCTCAGCAGTGGATTCAATGGTACTACAACGCCGCCTATCTTATATATAGCTGGAAAAGCGGAAAACACCGGGGGACTATTGGGTATCTGCACTGCCACACGGTCTCCTTTACGTATGCCGAGCGACTTCAGCACGTTTCCCAGTCTGTTAGCTGTCTGGTTTATGTCGGCATTGGTGTACCATCTGCCTTCAAAGAAGATAGTTTCATTTATCCCGAATCTTCTAACGTTGTCCTCAATTAGTCTACCAATATTCATTATTCCCCTTTCCGGCGCTTCAATATTTTAGTATTAGTCGGCTGTGTGAAAGATTGATAGGATAGTACACTTGTAGATTTTACTCGTCAAGTCTTTAAGAACAATAGGAATTTTGTACTATTCAACGCTGCCTATAGTTATGCGGGTTTGACTGATAGCTGAGGCTATGCTAGTCTACATTGGCTGTCTTCTTTCTTTAATCTATTACTAATCAAGGAGGTTGCTTTATGGCAGGCATCAAATCATTCGGCGCTTATATCCCCAGATATCGGATAAATCATAATACGATTTTTTCCGCCGTTGGATTCCTTGGTACTTTTCCCCCACCTGGTGAGAATGCAGTTGCTAATCATGACGAGGATACACTCAGCATGGCCGTAGCCGCTGGTTCAGATTGCCTGGATGGACTAAAAAGAGAGGAAGTGAATGGCCTTTACCTGGCAACAACGAGTCAGCCCTACATGTTGCGTCAGAACTCGGCATTGGTAGCCGCTGCGCTCGACCTGGAAAATAATATACGGACTGCTGATTTCCTTGGGTCTAATAAATCCGGAACAAGCGCTCTCCTTTCTGCATTCGATGCAGTGAAGGCCGATACTTCTAATATACTTGTCTGCGCCTCCGATTGCCGTGTGAGCAAACCCGGTAGCTCTCAGGAACCTCTCTATGGTGACGGTGCTGCAGCCATACTAATGGGCAGTGACGACATCGTCGCTAGCCTTGAAGGGTCCTATTCAGTATCCTATGATTTTCCTGACCGGTGGAGGGCAACCAGTGAGAAATTTGAACACTCCTGGGAAGACAGATTTATTAGGGATGCCGGTTATACTAAGATGATACCGGAGGCCATTTCTGGACTATTGAAAAAATACAATCTGGCTATCACGGATTTTACCAAGATCATATTCCCTGATCTTTATCCTCGAGAGCACGCTGCTATAGTCAAACGGTTGGGCGCTGATGCTCGGCAGATTCAAACATCGTTACTAGACAAGGTTGGTGATACCGGTTCGGCTTCACCGTTAATGATGCTTGTGTCAGCGCTGGAGGAAGCCAAACCAGGAGATAAAATATTGGTCGCCAGTTTTGGAAGTGGCAGCGACGCCATGTTTTTCCAGGTGACAGAGAAAATTAAAAATATAACTGGACGTCGCGGTGTCAGGAAGAACTTGGAGACAAAAAAGGAACTGGCGAGTTATGAGAAATACCTGGCGTTTCGTAACCTGGCGCCTGTGGAATTAGGTGGAAGAGGTGAAATAGCTTTCCGTACACCAATGTCAACTCTATTTAGAGAACGTGAGACTGTTTTGGCTCTATGCGGGTCTAAGTGCAAGAAGTGCGGGACGCCGCAATATCCGCGCCAAAGAGTATGCGTTAATCCTGACTGCGGTGCTGTAGATCAGATGGAAGGCTATCGTTTTTCGGATAAAAGAGGTGTTCTCTTCACATATACAGGCGATAATCTTGCAGCCAGCATTGACCCGCCGGCCATTTATGGACTTGTCGATTTTGACGGGGGAGGGAGGTTCTGGTTTGATATTACTGATTGTGACCTCGATTCGGTTAAAGTGGGCATGCCCGTGGAAATGACCTTCCGCAGGAGGTATGTCGATGAGGGGGGTGGTGTCTACGGCTATTCCTGGAAAGCAATGCCCGTCCGTGCTTAGACAGTAAAATTGACTTTAGGGAGGATATGAAAAATGGCAGAAGGCATAAGAGATAAAGTAGCAATAATCGGCATGGGTTGTACTAAATTTGGTGAATTGTGGGACAAAGGCGCTGAAGACCTTATGGTCGATTCCTTCCAGGAGTGCATTGAGGATGCAGGTATAGAAAAGAAAGATATCCAGGCGGCCTGGTTTGGCGTGCACTTTGAGGAGCAGAGTGTAGGAAAAGGAGCCACATCCATGGCGTTGACGCTTAAGCTTCCTTTTATACCGGTAACCAGGGTAGAGAACTTCTGTGCCACTGGTACCGAAGCGTTAAGAGGCGCCTGTTACGGTGTGGCCTCAGGGGCTTATGACATCGCCTTAGCCTTGGGCGTTGAAAAACTAAAGGATACCGGATACGGTGGCCTGCCCGGAGGCCCTGGACTTATGGGGCCAAGAAATGCGCTTATAATGCCTAAACTCACCGCACCGGGCAGTTTCGCCATGATGGCGACAAGATATTTTGCGGTATATGGTCTTAGCCCTGAAGAGGGGAAAAAGATGCTGGCTAAGGTATCAGCAAAGAGCCATCACAATGGCTCTATGAATCCCAAGGCACATCTGCGACGTGAAATAACGGTTGAACAGGTAATGAATGCACCTATTATTGCCTGGCCGCTGGGGCTTTTTGATTGTTGCGGTGTCAGTGATGGATCGGCTGCAGCTATCGTGACCACAGCAGAACTGGCTAAGAAGTTTAGGCCCGACCCGGTCTACATCAAATCTCTCCAGATTGCACTAAGTTCAGGCGAAGAACTGATGTATACGAAATGGGATGGTGCCCATGTTGAGACAGGATTTCGGGCAGGTGTGTTGGCTTACAAGGAAGCTGGAGTTAAAGATCCCCGTAAAGAGATAAGTATGGCGGAAGTTCACGATTGTTTTTCCATAACTGAAGCCGTTACCATGGAGGACTTACAGTTTAGCCCTCGTGGTAAGGTTAAGGATGATATCGAAGCTGGCCGGTTTAATCTGGATGGAGAGCAGCCTGTGCAGCCCGACGGCGGTTTGAAATGCTTTGGACACCCTATCGGTGCCTCCGGCCTAAGGATGATGTACGAAATGTACAAGCAACTGCAGGGCAAGGCTCAATTACCGGAGCGGCAGTTGAAAAATCCCAAATTAGGGCTGACTC
The DNA here is from genome assembly GCA_964413085.1 of uncultured Dehalococcoidales bacterium. Taxonomy (GTDB): domain Bacteria; phylum Chloroflexota; class Dehalococcoidia; order GIF9; family UBA5629; genus 9FT-COMBO-48-23. Next base: position 3,858 of record CAYPRI010000005.1, on the reverse strand, counting down.
ACAACATGGGTGGCTTTCCGGCGATGAATATCGTTAGCGTCGCCATAGTGGGACTCTAATAAATGACACCTTTAATGTAAGGGTAAGAAAGAGATAATCAATGGGTAAACTTGATGGAAAAGTAGCTGTTATTACAGGTGCGGCCCGAGGCATTGGTAGGGCCGATGCAATTTTATTTGCTAAGGAAGGCGCTGCTGTTTTTGTCAGCGATATTGACGCGGAGCCTCTTAAAGGAGTTGTTAACGAGATAAAATCGGTCGGCGGTAAAGCCGATGCCTGTGCCGGTAACATAACTAATCCCGAGGACTGCCAAAAAATAATGGATATGGCAGTTGAAAAATTCGGGAAAATCGACATACTGGTGAATAACGCGGGGCTGACCCGGGATGCTTTAATTCATAAAATGACAGATGCTCAATGGGACCTGGCAGTTGACATAAGCCTCAAAGGCACTTTCAATTGCATCAGGGCTGCTTCCAAATACATGATGAAGGCCGAGCACAACGGCAGAATTATAAATGTGGCCTCTGTGGCTGGCCTGATGGGTAATGTGGGCCAGATTAACTACGCCGCGGCCAAGTCAGGGCTTATCGGACTGACTAAAACCGTAGCCAGGGAGTGGGGGAGATTTGGTATTACCTGCAATGTCGTAGCCTATGGATTCGTTGACACACGGCTAACCAGAGAAAAGGAATCACAGCATGAAGAGGTCGGCGGAGAACAGGTGGGTATACCCAAGAAAGTAAGGGACTTAGTCCTTTTGCAGGTAAAACCGATGACACCGGAAGATGCAGCCAAGCCCGTAATGTTCTTGGCTTCGGAGGATGCTGCCTTTATAACCGGGCAGGTGCTTAATGTATCAGCTGGAATGTATATATAGCTTTAAAATGCAGCATTTGAAGTATAACAGACTGATATATGTCATGCCTGTTTTTGTATCTGTTACTATTGACATCCTGTGGTATAATGTTGTTCATACCTCCGACTGCTTTTAATTTTGAATGTAAATAGATTCGCCTTATGAATAATAAAATTAAATCTTTGGTGGAAGGGGGTGGTTGTATCGAGTGAATAAGATTTAGTTTAGGGGGCAAACAGCGGTCGATTTGTGTTTGCCAGCAGATATTTCCTTAAGAGGAAACGTTTTAGGAGGTTAATGGCTAAGTGAAAAAGGTTCTGTTCTTATTATTTTCATGTCTTTTGCTCGTAGCAATTGTTCTTCCTGCCTGTAAGGGTGGTGGACCAGCACCTGCGGGAAACACCATAAAGGTCGGCGTTATCGGCCCGATGCAATATTTGCAGGGAAAGCATATGTGGATTGGCGCTGGGATGGCCCGTGATGAAATCAATGCGAATGGCGGTATAAAGGTCGGTGATACTACATATCAGATTCAGCTGATTCAGTCAGACTCCAACGAGATAAACAGCATTACCGATGCTACTGCGGCCATGGAGAAGTTAATAACGGTAGATAAGGCGGACTTTATCATGGGCGGCTTTAGAACGGAAGCTGTAACCCCAATGATTGAAGTTGCCTGTGACAACCACAAGATATTCTTAGGCTGCGGCTCAGCTACCCTGTCATTAAATACACCGGTGTCGCTGGATTACAACCGCTACAAGTACTGGTTCAGGGTTACACCCTTCGCCAGCACCTATCTGGTAGACAACATGATGATGGAACTAGCTATGGCCGGAGCTATAATCAAAGAGGAGACCGGCATAGCCCGACCGTTGAGAGTAGCCGTTTGTTCTGAAGGCGCGCAGTGGGCCGACTCTATGACACAGATCATCAAGAATTTTGTCCCTTCCAAACTCAAGATGGAAGTCTCAGGCGTATGGAGACCATCGCCTACGGCTACCGAGCTTACTGCGGAGATGACCGCCATGGAGGCTGCTAATACGGATATCATCGCCAGTGTTATCTCGGGCCCGCTGGGTATCCCCTACGGCAGGTCACTGGGCGAGTTGAAGGTACCGTCGGCTTCGGTAGGCATCAATGTTGAGTCTCAGGCCGCCCCCGGCTATATGCAGAATACCAACAAACTGGGTATGTATGACACCTCGCTCAATTCGTATGCCCAAGGCGTGACCGTAACACCCCTAACTGTGCCGTTCTTCACTGAGTTTGAGGAGAGGGCTCATGAGGCACCCGCTTATAATGCAGGTACCTACGATGCTATGTATCTTTTGAAATCGGCTCTAGAGAGGGCAGGGACACTTGAATCCGATGCTGTAGTTACTGCGCTGGAAAAGTCAGACCAGCCCGGCACCGTGGCTGTGAGATTCATGTTTACAGGCATGGATGCAAAACTGCATAATCCTCACGATGTTACATACGGTCCCGGCTTCAGTACGGGCATAGCTACACAGTGGCAGCCTGATGCAAATGGTGAAGGTCAATGTCTAGCAGTTTGGCCGAATCCGGCTTATGGCGCTCAATATACGGCAGCGGGATACTCTCCTGATTGGGCAACCGTTGATTATCCAGGCATTGCTAAATGGAAGGTAACACCGCCGCTGAAAGAGAAATTAGATAAAGAGGCAGCCGCTCAGCCGGGAGGTCCGCTGACAACTACCACACCAACAACACCTACAACACCAACGACGCCGACTACACCTGCAGCACCTACGACTCCGTCAGCACCTGCGGCAGTCTCATTTCCAGCAGCAACATATACTAATGACCAGCTTGGATTCTCGGTTCAATATCCTAAAGACTGGGTGGAGAGACCAGAGCTGGTGACCACTCCCTATCATGTCGCTGCATTCGGCGTTTCCGGTTTCGTACCGGGAATAGTTCTATATTCGTTTCCTACGGATTCTCCTGTTACTGCCGATTGGGTTGTTTCATCGCTGAAGTCAACGGGCAACACGAATCCTAAGGTTCTCTCTGATGTAAAAGAGGAGACTCTACCGGATGGGTCCAAGGCTTACACGTTGAAGGCCGGTTATCTTTCTGCTACCGGGTACGACATAATCTCCTATTTCCTCTTTACGGACCACAATGGTAAGCGGATTGGCGTCAACGTGTTCACCATTGATGCTTTTGCCCCGTACGATGAAACACTGGCTTCAGAGATTGCTCACAGTATTACCTTAAAATAGTGGGTTTTTAGCCGTTTGAGGAGGCTCCAGGTTTAAAAGCCAGCCTGAAGCCTCCTCAGGGCTTGATAAAGAGCTCGATGGCTGATAATATTTAGGCAATTCAGCCAGGATTGGCTTTAGATAATAAAAAAGGAGGTACAATGATTAGCAAAACGTACAAACTCGTAACTGTCCTGATGCTCATGTCGCTTGTTCTCGGTCTAGCACTGGTGGCATGTAAGGCACCAACAACACAAGCACCGCCACCACCGCCTCCCGCAGAAACCACTCCTCCTCCGCCACCGCCACCACCGCCGCCTCCACCCGCTGAGACGACACCCCCCCCCGCCGCTGCAGTTTCATGCCCGGTCACATTCGATGCTGCTACGTATAGCGATGATGTAGTCACTTTCCAGTATCCCAAGGATTGGGTAGCCAGACCCGAGATTCTGACCAATCCTATTCTGGTGGCCGCATTTGGTGTTTCCGGCTTTGTTCCCGGTGTGGTTTTTGCCGTCTACAATGAGACCCCGCCTGAGACTGCAGAGTGGATAGTCTCGTCATTGAAGGCGACGGGCAACACGAATCCCAAAGTGCTATCCGACATCAAATCGGAGACTTTCAATGGTAATCCGACCTGGACATTCCAGGCGGGTTATCTATCAGCTACCGGATACGACATAATTTCTTACATGCTCGACACTGACAAGGATGGGAAGCGGTATAGAATGAACGTATTCACCATTGATGCGTTCGCTCCTTATGATGAGA
>CAYPRI010000004.1:11873-55637 GCA_964413085.1 uncultured Dehalococcoidales bacterium | reverse complement strand
GACCGCGCCTAACCACTGCCAGCGGGCTTACGGAGTTGAAATCAGGTGTCTGGCATACCGGGCAGGACTGCGGAGCGGGGGTAGACGGCCTATCCAGAGGTACATCCCAGTGGTGACCGTTGCGGCAGCGAAAGCGGTTAAATGCTAGCTCGAAGCTGCCGCCCTCGATTCTGATGGCTTTACCATTCAACAAGGCATCGGCCACTTTGCGTCTGCCGGACGCCAGGACCCGCTGAAAGGTAGGGCGGGATATATTCATTTTCTCCGCGCCCTGCTCACCTTCCAGTCCCTCGATGTCCTTGAGGCGAATAGCTTCAGCTTCCTCCACTGACAGCCGCACCTCTGTCAAATCTCTCAGCGGTATGCCGGCTGGTTTGTAGTAGGTCACGTCCGGTAGTATTGCGATTCGCCGGCACTTAAGCGGTCTGGGCATGATTAATTTTTCTTTCCATAGGTTATGAGCATATGCTCATAACTATTATAATACCATAAATTACACAAGTCAAATAAGCAATCCGTTTCCTGCAGAAGTTAGCTACTATCTATATTGCTAAATTAATGACAGCAGTGAAAGTTCTTAAGATCGATAGATGGACATAAAAAAGGGGTGGCGCTTTTCGGCTGCCACCCCTTTTCCTAAAAGAGGGAGATGATTACCATTTTTCCTTGGATAGCCTGGAGGTGATCCAGGTACGCAGCTGTTCATCAAGCGTGCCAACTCTGGATTCCAGCCAACGGATATCCCCGCTTTCCAGAGCAGCCTTAGCTTCAGGCGTTAGGTTGTAAGCCTTCAGAGCTTTATTTGGATTATCGGCCAGCCTGGCCATAAATCTGGCATCGTCTCTGGCTTTGGCTAGTACTGCTATTAAATTTTTTGTTTCGATATCAGCATAGCCGGACGGAGCGGTTTGTAATTGGCTTGTTGAAAAGATATTGGCCAACCAGGGCCTGGCAGCTATGGCATCTGCGGCTCGGTCTTTACGCAGATATATAAGCCAGTACATTGTGCCCACAAACGTTCCACCAACGATGTTGCCCAGTGTAACCGGGATAAGATTGCCGATAAAGCCGCTGATATCCAGATTAGCTACCTGGCTGGCTGTAAGCCCCGCTACCTCGAGGACTTTAGTCTGTCCGGCCATAGCTATGCCCATAGGGATGAAGTACATATTAGCGACGCTGTGCTCGAACCCGCAGGCCACGAACGCTGTTATTGGAAAGAGGATAGCAAATATTTTATCGACAGTGGAACGGGCGCTGAAGCAGAGCCAGACTGCCAAACAAACAAGCGTATTACATAGAATTCCACGGGCAAACGCTGGCCAGAATGTCAGATTTACTTTAGCATTGGCAATCGTTAATGCATTGACACCTACTTTAAATCCATCAAGTGCCCAGAACTGACTATAAAAGACAACGACTACCAGAAGCAGAGATCCGAGAAGATTTGTGAAATAAACTATACCCCAGTTCTTGAACAATTGAGCCAGTCTTATCTTACCACTGGCTCTACTTCCCACCATAAGAGCATTGCCGGTAAAAAGTTCGGCGCCAGCAACTACCACAAGTATCAGGCCAAGGCTAAATACGATGCCACCAACTAATTTGCTTAAACCGAAACCTATCTGGATATCCGTGGTAGCCAGGGTGGCAAACATAGCACCCAAGCCGATAAAGAAACCCGCTAGTATTCCGAGAAGTGATATAGACCAGATATTTCCGTTGGCTTTGGTTACTCCGGTCGCTTCCATTTTCAGCGCCATTTCTGCTGGCGGTCTACAGTCAGTGGTGGCGCAGTTCTTCAGCTCTTCGAGTGCGGTTTGAAGGCGAGATACTTCAACCGCGGGAAGCACATTTGCTTCCGTTCTTTGGATTGCTTTGCCCCCAAATTTCGAATCCATGGTTACTCCTTACCATTTTTTGTTACTTTGCCCCCAAATTTTATATCTGCTATAGCTATTCGTTACCATTTTTCTTGAGATAGACGAAACAGCAGCCAGGTTGAAAGACGCTTGTCCAGCTTGCCAACCCAGCTCTCAATTTTTTTTATATCACCGCTGGCCAGGGCTGCCTTCTCCTCCTGCGTCAGTGTGTAATATTCCTTGAGAGCTTCGTGTGGATCTTCAGCGAGACGCGTCATGAAATCAGGCTCATCAGCCGCCCTCGCTAATACTGATAGTACCGCCCACCTCCCCGTTAATCCCTGCTTCGGGACAACCGTCGGTGCACTGATTAGTTTTTCAAGGTTTTCAGTGCCTTCTTCCACTTTTTTACGGACTCGCTCTGCCATACTTGCTCACCTCCTTCCTTATCTAATTTTCTGCACTAATTTACCAATTACTCCTTAAACTCTCATCGGCCTCCCGACCTAATTTCTAGGGAACTTAGGTACGTCTAAAAGTATTAGGTAAATGTTACTATAAAAACTGTAAACGACTTCATTTTGACCAGTGGTACTAATACTTTTGGACATTCAATTTAGCTTAACAGGAGGCAACTGTAGATACAGAAACGGTCAGGAAGCATATTTTTATTAATTTATTTACGACTAAGTATTTCCATTTAAGTAATTTTGTATTCGTGCTATAATATAGTTAAAGGGGAGGGCGGTGGCAAAAAAATTTGGGGGCAAATTTTTTTGGGGGCAGTTCAGTAAAGCTAGGAGTTTGGGCAGATTTAGGTCTATGAGGGATACCTGCCACGAAAGTAATTGCCACCGCCCACTCGGTACCCTCCTCTATTAAGGCATCACACCTGCGAATTTTGGTAAGTAAATGCCACCGAGTTTACTACTTATTATTTTTCGTGACACATTTCAAATAGATTTGTGTAATAACCTCCTTATTTAATTGTCTTAAGGTTCGTTCTATCGGCTATCTTGAAATCAAGCCAATGGGGAACACCCATCTGCCGTATTTATCGTTCAATACTACCGCAGCCGAACCGTAGGCTGCTCCCAAACCGCAGCATAAACCTTCCACTCCGGCAACCCATGCTGGTAGAGCACTAAAAAAGACAGCGGCAAGCAGAAAGAACAGCACTGTCAAGCTTGCGAAAACGAAGATATGCATTACAGACATCTTGAAAGTGCCTATCGTCATATAGCCGGTGAATATCCCCCAGCAAACAAACAGCCATGCCAGTCCGGAGTTGTCTGCTTGAATCACATTTGTCCACTGCAGCATGAAGTAAAAGCTCAATCCTACCCAGAACAGTCCGTAGGACGTGAACGCAGTAAGACCAAATGTATCTCCCCGCCGGGCGTCTATAATTCCGGCCACGATTTGTGCCACGCCTCCCCAGAAGAAGCCAAATACCAGAGGCAACGTACCCGTAATCAAACCCAGGTTATGAATCTGCAACAGGATTGTGTTTAGGCCAAATCCGGCCAGTCCCAGCGCACCGGGGTTAGCCCACTGAACCTCGTTTTGAGTGATGACCTTTGCCATTTAAAAAATGTCCTCCTATATCAAGATAATCACATTCGATTACGGGAAATAACCGTAATCGAAATAATTAACATCGCTCCTTGACTAGCACTTCGACTACCCCCGGATCAGCGAGTGTTGTTGTATCACCCAACTGTTCTACATCGCCGGCAGCAATCTTGGTCAAGATTCTTCTCATGATTTTGCCACTTCTGGTCTTCGGTAAACCATCCGCAAACTGTATCTTGTCAGGTGTGGCGATTGGACCGATCTCCTTGCGGACATGGGCTACTAGTGTCTTTTTCAACTCGTCCGACTTATCAACGCCAGCCTTCAAAGTAACGAAGGCGTATATTCCCTGGCCCTTCAGGTCATGTGGCATGCCAACAACTGCAGCTTCGGCGACTTTATCATGAGAAACGAGAGCGCTTTCTACTTCCGCTGTGCCTATTCGGTGTCCTGATACATTGATGACATCATCAATGCGACCCATCAACCAGAAGTATCCATCCTCGTCTATTCTGGCTCCGTCTCCAGTGTTATAAACGCCAGGAAACCGGATGAAATAAGTATTCTTGAACCTTTCCGGATCGCCATATACGCGCCGCATTAGCCCTGGCCACGGTTTCTTAATGACCAGATAACCGCCTTCATTCACATCAGCTAGCGAACCGTCTTCTCTAAACACTGCCGGCTCGACTCCTGGGAACGGTAAGGTGGCTGAACCTGGTTTAATTGGCACGGCTCCCGGCAGGGGCGTAATTAGTATGCCGCCGGTTTCTGTTTGCCACCAGGTATCTACAATAGGGCACTCGCCCTTCCCTATCACATTGTAGTACCACATCCAGGCTTCCGGATTTATCGGTTCACCAACCGTACCAAGAAGACGCAGGCAGCTTAAATCATGCTTGGCAGGCCATTCATCCCCCTCTCTCATGATAGCCCTAAGCGCGGTGGGCGCAGTGTAAAAAATGCTTACCTGGTATTTCTCAACAATGTCCCAGAATCTATCGGGGTGAGGGTAGTTTGGTACCCCTTCAAACATGAGAGAGGTAGCGCCGTAAGACAAGGGGCCGTAGACAATATAGCTATGTCCCGTTACCCAACCAATGTCAGCCGTACACCAGAATGTGTCTTCCTCTTTTACGTCGAAAATCCATTTGAATGTTTGATAGCAGTAAAGGAGGTAACCCGCCTGAGTGTGCAAGACTCCCTTTGGTTTGCCCGTGCTGCCGCTGGTGTATAGAATAAACAGCGGGTCTTCGGAATCCATAACTTCGGGCTCGCAAACTGTTTTAGCACTATCTGACGCCATTTCGTCGTTCCACCAGTAGTCGCGGCCCTTCTCCATGGCAACTTCAATGTTAGCCCTCTTAACAACTATTACGTCTTTTACATCGGGACATGCGGCCAGAGCTGCATCTGCATTGTCCTTACTGCGAATGATTTTGCCGCCGCGATAATATCCGTCTACGCAGATCAGGACTGTTGACTTGCAGTCGAGCATCCTGTCTTTCAACGCATCGGCGCTGAAACCGCCGAAAACAACGCTGTGAATAGCCCCAATCCTAGCACAGGCCAGCATAGCTATAGGCAACTCCACAATCATGGGTAAATAGATTGATACCCTATCTCCTTTCTTGACGCCGTGCTTTTTAAGCACATTAGCAAATTTGCAGACCTCGCGATATAGCTCTTGATAGGTCAGTACCTTGCTATCACCGATATCGCCCTCCCAGATCAATGCTGCCTTGTTCTTCCTCCACGTCTTAACGTGTCTGTCCAGGCAATTTTGACTGACGTTAAGCTTTCCACCCACGAACCATTCGTGCTTGCCCTCCTTAAAGTCGGCAACAAGCACTTTGTCCCACTTCCGGTACCAGTCCAGCTGACCTGCCATCTCTCCCCAGAAGCCCTCGGGGTCATTGATAGACCACTGATAAGCATCTTTATACTCGACAAGATTTCTTATGTAGGCTCGTTCACTGAACTCTGGCGGAGGATTGAATACTCTCTTCTCTCCCATCATTGAAGTGATTGTTTTTACATCTGCCATAATTAAACTCCTTTCACAATTAGATAACTTATATCAGTGCTGTAACGCCCAGTAACTGGGCATAAGATTGTCGTAACCTCCCGGCTATTACACGTGCAATTCCTCTTGACATCCTGCAACCTATTTCCGGCCGGGTAATGCACAAACCGGATAGCTCCTGTCCATTAAAAGCCAGTGCTTTGGTATTCTCCAAAGCTTTTACAGTTGCGGTGCAAATATAAGGTTCAAGCATTGATGACCAACCGAATACCTCATTATCGGTAACGGCCTGTACTTGACGCTGCGCTAATGGTCCGACTTCTAAAATAATTCCCACCGCTCCATGCTCCACAACAAATAGCTTTTCTTCATTGTTACCCTGCTTACAAATAATCGTGCCCGCCTCGAATTGCTCGTAGCTGCACATTTTCTCAACTTCACGAAGCTGTTTATCGTCCAAACTCCTGAACATATCGCAGTTTCTTAAAACACTGAACTTGCTCATTTTTGCCCCCTATTATCAAGCTGCAACTGCAGCTTCATTAGCTATCAGGTATGACAGTCTGTCCTATTAACCGAGCGAGCCTTTGCACGGCCCGATTCAAGTCTCAACAAAGTCCTATTGTTGTGCTGGCCGTGGAAATTTGAATGAAGGACAAGTGCCACTAAAAATAAGGCAAAGACAACTACTGAACCGGCTAAGTCTATCAATTGCCACTGCATTATTGTGTCCCCTTTACCATTTCTCCTGGCCTAATCGGCACCACAACCAGCTTGCTAAATGCTTATCCAGCTTACCCAGCCAACTTTCTATCTTTTGTATGTCTCCGCTGGTTAAGGCCATTTTTTGCTCTTGAGTTAAGGTGTAATATTCTTTCAAAGCGTCGTGCGGATCGTCGGCTAGACGTGACATGAACTCAGGCTCGCTCGCTGCTCTTGCCAGCACGGAGAGCAATGCCCATTTCCCTGTCAAACTCCTATTTGAACCAACTGCCGGCGCGTCAATCACTTGATTATGTTTCTCTCCACTAGCTTCAGACTTCTCACTGAGAGTATCTGACATTCCGACTATTTGCCCCATTTTGTTGTGAACATACTCTATCAGTTAGCAGACTGGCACTCATCGGTCTTTAGCTCTAATTTTCGATAGTACTTTGGCCTATACTTGTTTATGCGTAAATCAGTGTATTTTGAAGAGAATAAATTGTGCCGTCAGGGTGATTTAGCTTATAATTACGTATGATCTGTAAGGGGGTGTGAAAGTGAAGACCAAAACCAGGATTTTGCTAGCCGATGACCATCCTTTGTTACGTGAGGCTTTAAGCCAGGTATTTTCCAGTGAGAAGGATATGGAGATAGTTGGCCAGGCAAACAATGGCGAAGAAGCTATTAACCTGACTTCTCAACTGAAGCCAGACATCCTAGTCATGGATATTATGATGCCGAAATTCGATGGACTTGAAGCCAGCCGGCAAATAAAAAAAATCGCCCCGAATACCGCCATATTAATTCTCACCGCCTATGACGATGATAATTACGTACTCGGTCTACTGGAGGCCGGTGCTGCAGGATACTTGATGAAGAGCGCCAGAGGACAGGATTTGGTTGAAGCCGTACGGGCTATTAGAGCCGGCGAATCAGTTCTACATCCAAAGATAATTGAAAAATTACTTAAACAGGCCATGATTAAGCCCGCCGGAACTGCAGACCGCAAAATAAAGGACCTCCTTAGCGACCGAGAGATGGAAATGCTAAAACTGCTGGCTACGGGCATGAGCAATAAAGAAATCGCTGATAAACTATATCTCAGCCTCAGAACGGTAAAAGCTCATATGTCCAACATTTTTACGAAGATGAGCGTAGCATCGAGAAGTGAAGCCCTAGTTGAAGCCCTGAGAAAGGGCTTGCTAACTTTGGACGATATTAAACAAAGTGCTTCAGAGGAGTAGAGCTGCACTTGACACGGGATTTATGCCTGTTAATTACACGAATATATGAGAGGTTGTATCCGTAGCGGTGTCAAATAAATGGCGCATCGTCCATATCACTATCCTTACACTCGCTTTCATAATCTTGACCTTACTCCATTACAATAGATTTCTGGTTGGAATACCTCTACTGGGTCAGCAGGCACCCGTCTCCTTCCTTGATTCGATAATATATGCCTCTGAACGGGCTGCGTATATTTTGCTGATGATTTACGCTGGCTGGTTCTTGGGGCTTTGGGCTGGCGTAACTGTTTTGATAGCCTCCGCGATGGTTATGGTACCACAAGCGTTTATCATGAATGCCTACCCGGTTGATTCTGTGGTTGAGATCCTGGCTGCACTAGCCATCGGTGGTATGGGTATAGCTCTAATCCAAATCCGAGGTGTATGGCGCCAGCAAAGGCAGAAGTTGCGCGGTATAAGAGTAGCCTTGAGAACATCTCAGGAGAGCTACGAAGAGCTATTCACCAATGCCAGTGACGCTATCTGGGTTCATGATTTAGGTGGCAAGATCGTAATAGCCAATAAAGCTTGTGAAAAAGTGAGTGGCTACCCGCCCGATGAATTGATAGGTAAACGAGTGGCTGAACTCATGTCACCTGAGGCGTTGGTGTTAGCCAGGGAAATCAGAGCCAAATTGATTAAAGGCCAGGCTATAGACCAGCGCTACGACCAGAGAATCATTAAAAAAGATGGCACGGAATCAACCGTCGAACTTTTTACCAGATTAATCCGGGCTGATGGCAAGCCCATCGGCTTTCAGAATATAGCTCGCGATGTTAGCGAGGAAAGACGACTTAGGGATAATCTTCGTATTCAGATTCATAAAACCCTAATGGCCCAGGAGGAAGAGCGTAAACGGATAGCCCGGGAATTGCATGATGACATCGCTCAATCCATTTTGTTACTGTCGCGACAACTGGACATTCTGATTTCCGACAGTGACTCTAAAATACCTAAAGCAAAGATTGCCGATTTAGAGCGAATTGAGAATATTGCCAACGATGCTTATAAAAGTCTACAGCGGTATGCGCGGGACCTCCGACCAAGCATCCTGGACCAGATGGGGCTGGTGGCCGCATTAAACTGGTTAACAGAGGAACTAGGTAAAGAACTAGGCATCAAAACTTTCGTGAAATCCGACAAATTACCACAGCTGCCGTCAGAAGTTGAGCTAGCTATGTTCCGAATTGCCCAGGAGACGCTGAATAACATACGAAAACACGCTCAGGCATCCTCTGTAAATATCACGGTACAACTGATTTCACATAACTTGAAAATGTCCATTACGGACAATGGCAAGGGCTTCTCAACATCCAGACTAACCGGCGACCTGGCTAAAGAAGGAAAATTGGGCGTTCTGGGTATGGAAGAACGGGCTAGATTAATTGGAGGTAGTTTACAGATAAAATCGTCACCCAGTAAAGGGACAACAGTTATAGCCAGGGCACCCATCTGGACTCGACAGAAAGAGCTTGTTTCCTTTATCAGATAAATCTAGGACTTCAGGCTATTACATAGTTTGCCACCGTTATAAACAGTTAACAGCAGATGAAATTTTTAAGCGCTACTGAGGTCAGGAAAATTATTCTTCGGGCTTTGTCCGAGGACCAGGTCCGGCAGGATATGACTACTAAAGGATTAATATCCGAGACCCTGACATGCAGAGCATCAGTAACTAGTAAAGCTTCGGGCGTAGTGGCGGGTACTGAAATAGCCAGGCAGGTCTTTCTTGAAGTAGACCCCAAGTTGAAGATAACCGTCCTTATTCACGATGGGACAAAGGTTAGGCCTGGGGATGTCATCGCCACAGTTGAAGGTAAGTGCACGAGTATATTGAAAGCCGAGCGGGTAGCTCTAAACTTTCTGCAGCGACTCAGCGGTATCGCATCTGAGACAGCCAGATATGTCCAGGCCGTAAAAGGTCTGCCTGTCATTATCCTGGATACCAGAAAAACAACACCCGGATTAAGAACACTGGAAAAATACGCTGTCCGTGCGGGTGGCGGTCACAACCACAGAATGAATTTGTCAGACGGTATTCTGATTAAAGACAATCACATAGCGATTCTTAGGCGTCAGAATCTAGGATTAGGTGAAATTATAGACAAAGCTCGTCAGAAAGCGCCTGCTAAACTCAAATTAGAAATAGAAGTTAAAACCGCTGATGAAGCTGCGCAGGCTGCCGAAGCCGGTGCCGATATAATATTGCTCGACAATATGAATCCCGAACAGATGCGAGAAGCCGTCGGATTAGTTAAAGGTCGTTCTTTGTTGGAAGCTTCAGGGGGTATAACTCTGGAAAATGTCCGGACTACTGCTGGGGCCGGTGTTGACCGTATATCTATAGGAGCCCTGACCCACTCACCCAAAGCACTGGATATCAGCCTGGAGTTTTGACAACATCTCTAGGTATCAATCAATGGGCCAGGCCGTGGGCTCTCAACAGCGGAATATCTTGCAGAATTTTCTCAGTTTGAGCATCGGCCACTATCTTACCCTCATCCATGACCACAGTGCGCTGACACAGAGCCTTCACCAATTCCAGATCATGGGTGGCAATTATCTTGGTTATTTTAAGATGATTTAGAAGCTCGACCAAAGACCACTTGCTCCTCGGGTCAAGATTGCTTGTAGGTTCATCGATAACTAGAATTTCCGGGTCCACGGAGAGAACAGTAGCAATAGCAATCCGTTTCTTTTCGCCGATACTTAGATGATGGGGAGAACGCTGCTCATAGCCAGCCATATTAACCCATCTAAGTGCCCTATCAACATGCTGTTTCACTTCGTCTTCGGCTAAACCCATATTTATGGGACCGAAGGCAACATCATCGAAAACATTTAAGGAAAAAAGCTGGTCTTCCGGATCTTGAAATATCAAGCCCACTTTCTTCCTTATCTGTTTTATGTTCTTATCTTCTACGGTCAATCCACAAATCTTCACACTACTGTTGCCACGAAGGATCCCATTAAGGTGAAGTAGAAGGGTCGATTTACCGGCACCGTTGGGACCGATTACAGCTATATTCTCACCTGAATAAACATCCACGTCTACACCAGCTAAGCCTCGGTGCCCATCCGGATAGGTGAATAAGAGTTTTTTAATTTCTATTACTTTGTTCATAAAATAACAACTCTACAACCAAACAATATATGACGAAATAAGAATCAAACTAAAAGCGGTACCAAAATACAGATCAGCTTTTCCGAATTTCAGGTTACGCAAGTTGCGAACTTGACCGTCGAAACCCCTGGCCAGCATCGCAGCATAAATTCTTTCTGCACGCTCGTAGCTCCTGATAAACAGCGTACCTAATATGTGGCCCACGGTCTTCATATGATGGAGCCAGCTGCCGCCAAAATTACGACTGTCACGCGCTTGTTTCAGGCGCATCACCTCATCAGCCAGCACAAAAATATACCGGTACATAAAGGAAACTATTAATATCAATACTTGTGGTGTGCCCAATTGCCTTAATCCCTTTAGCAGATCATTAATCTTGGTGGTAGATGACAACAAAACAAGAGCTACAATGCATAGCCACGACTTTGTTAATACGTTCGCCAAAATGAGTAAGCCATCGTAAGTTATCGATATTTGCCATATCCAGATATCATAACTAACGGCTACTTGTCCCTGCTTGAAAAATGGGATAAAGACAGCGACTAATAATACAAAGGGGATAATTACCAGCGACCGCCTAAGGACATAGAGAGCTGGCAATTTGGAAAGTGCCAGCATAATTATTAACACGCATAAATAGGCTGTAAAAATGTGCCAGTTACCAACTGGCGTTAACACCACCGCTAAAATGAAAGCCAGGATGGCGACAAGTTTGGTCCGAGGATCAAGTTTGTGAATAAAGCTATTTAGATGACTATATTCATCAATAAAGCTATGCTTCACTTTTTTTAGTCCTTAGCAGCCTGGCCAGTCCATAGCCTATACCAAAAAGAACCAGAGTGCCCACTATTCCCGCCAGGATTGTGGCCAGAGCTTCATTCCTCACTCCGGGTATTAAATAATCGGGGAAAATATCAAAGAGGGGGGCAAGAGCAGAATCAACAAAACCTTTACTTTCAGCTACTTTCTCCAATCCGTCAGGCGACGCCGAAGCTAACGGGGACAATATGGCTAAAATCAAAGCCAGGGCAAGAGCTCCATACCACCATTTAAATTTCATCTTTATTCTCGCCTCCATTAAGCCTTTTGCAGTTCCATTAAATCGGCCCTAACTGCCAGCACCAGAGCCAACACCGCTGCGGTTATCAATCCCTCGCCTACACCGATAACGGCATGAACGCCGGCCATTGCCGGCAAGGCCACATTCAATGGCACAGTGCCTGATATCGATAGTTCAAGAGCGCATGAGACGGCTGCGATTACTACGGTCATCCATCCCGCAATACCACCACCAACCATTACACCTAACCTACGGTTACGAAAAAGCGCAGCTACACCCCTGTAAAGATAATAACCTACAAAACACGCGATAACACCCATATTAACAATGTTCACTCCTAAAGCAAGCAATCCACCGTCCTGAAAGACCAGACTCTGAACTATGAGGACGCTGGTCATAGTGAGGACGCCCGCCCAAGGTCCCAGCAATATTGCGGCCAGGGCAGCCCCTATTAGATGTCCAGACGTACCGCCGGGAATAGGGAAATTTAGCATCTGAGCAGCAAAAACGAAGGCGGCTAGTACCCCCATCATAGGTATTTGCTTTTCGCCCATTTTCTTATTGGTCACTTTTACCGCATAGGCAACGCTGCCTGCAGCAACAGCAATTCCGGTAACCGCCACAGGAGTACTAATAAATCCATCCGGTATATGCATTTAAAACGCACCTCCATTTTTATTCAACTTAATGCAACTGCAACTAATTGCATCTACAAATCAAAAAAATTTCAACTATCGGTCCTGGCATCGTGCACAGAGCCCAAAAACTGCCGTGTGCTTTAAGTCCGCTTTAAATTGATGTTTTTCCGATAGTATGCTTTCCAGAGGCGCCAGTTCAGACTCAGGCAAGTCAATAACCTTACCACACTTCTGGCACACCAGATGATGATGACGTCCCTTCTCGGCAGGATGGAAACGTACGCAACCATCCCCCAGAGCTATTTCATTGACCAGCCCGAGCTCCTTGAGCAGTTCTAACGTCCGGTAAACGGTGGAAATGTTGGCGTATGGATATTTCGCCTTCACTCGGGCATAAATATCCTCAGCGCTGACGTGTTTTTCGGAATCATGCAGAGCTTCGACCACCATCATTCTTTGGGGTGTTAGCCGATAGCCCTTTTCTTTGAGGACTCGAGCGCAACTCATAAATATTAGTTTAACAGAAATTGATTGTAATTGCAATTAATTGTAACAGCAATAGGATGCGCTCATCGAATTTTATCTCGGCTATCCAGTACTATGGTGACGGGTCCGTCGTTATGTATCTCGACCAGCATATGTTGCTGGAACCGCCCCGTCTCCACTTTCAGGCCAGTATTGCGTACTCCGTTAACAAACAGGTTCACTAAAGCTTCCGCTTTCTCCGGTGCGGCAGCAGCTTCAAAACTCGGCCGGCGTCCTTTACGAGTGTCGGCCAGTAAAGTGAACTGACTGATAATCAAAACTTCTGCTTTCGTCTCCAGCGCCGATAGATTGAATTTACTACTGGCGCCAGCAAATATACGCAAGTTTGCTATCTTGTCAGCTAAATAAGCAGCGTCTCTCTCGGCATCATCGTGGGCCACGCCCACCAGTACCACCAGACCGGCTCCAATCTTTCCTACGAGTTCGCCACTTACGCTTACCGATGCCTTTGTAACCCGCTGTACAATCGCTTTCAAAGCTCCTCAAATCCCCGTATCTTAGGCAGGTTTAGCTTCAATATTTTACGTTAGCAGCGTATCCGGGGCAAATTGACAGCCAAAATTCCTTAGAGTACAATTATTTTTGCTTAGGATACTGGAGGAACACCCATGATTGAGATGACGATTGATAGTATTCGGGTGAGCCTGATGAACTATCAGCATGTGGTTATTCTTAAGGAGAAGGACTCGGATCGCTATATGCCGATATGGATTGGCCCAGCAGAGGCGGATGCTATCTCGATAAAATTACAGAACGTCGACCTGGCACGGCCAATGACGCACGATCTGTTAAAAAATACCATCTTTGCTCTCGAATCTGCGTCAGGCACGGTGATCAGCAAGATCGTGGTGAATGACCTCCGCTCTGATACGTTTTACGCACAGATTGTTTTTGAATCCAACGATGTTCCTAAACCGGTTGGCGTGAAATTTATATCGGAAGGCAGCTCGCGTCGAGGACACGGCAATGGTACAAAAATGTCCATCATCTGGCAAGGTAACGATTATAAGTTTGAAATTACCAACGAGTGGCAAGAATCAGGTGATAAATACCTCGAAGCGGTAAACGAGGACGGTCTGATGTTCGTACTCCGCTGGGATAAAAGTACAAGTCAGTGGTTACTTACCAGGATAAAGCTTGATTCGCGCCCCAGCGACGCTATAGCTCTGGCGGTGAGAGCTACTGTACCTATTTATGTCGAGGAAGCAGTACTCGACAAGGCCGGTATCATACTTGACCGAGAAACCGGAAAGCCTATAGCGCCGGATAAAAACGGAGAGAAACCTGGAAGTAAGGGAAAACGTCCGGACGAGCAGGAACTGAAGAAGCTCTCGGCCTTCGAACCTTTCATTAATACGTTGAATCTTGACGACTTGGGGAAGCGTAAATCCTAGACTTACATACGCTACAATAGTTGTAATATGCTCGACAGATTACGCTTTTAGTTTCATTATTGAAGGTGCGGTCTGGCTCAGTAGGTCTTGCATATTACGAACTCGGGGTTATACCAGGTCACTGAAAATGCCGATTTAGTCGACCTGAAGCATTTCTTAAATCGGCTTTAAGTACATGTGAAAATTAGTCCTAAGGTCGATGACAGCTATTTCTGGGGCTGTTAGATTACGACGGCATAGAAAGAGGTTAACCAGCAAAAGTCTTGATAATCTCTGTCACCAGGAGCAAGGGCGTCGTAATATACCATACTCAGAAATAGTATAATGACTTTAGTCCAGGAAAAGACTTACTACATAGTGGCGCAGCCTAAACCCGATAAACCGACAACAAAAGAATGGGTTCGCCCCCTGTGGTTCCTCTTCACCGTTGGATGGTATGTGGCGCTTAGTGTTGTCGTGCCCACTTTAATTGGCGTCTGGCTAGACAGTCCTGAGCGACTCAACCACCGTCCTCTATTTACCCTTATTGGTTTCTTTTTAGGCAGCGTGATTGCTTTCTACGGTCTTTATCGTATGCTGCGAAGCTTTTATCGGCAGCAAAAAGAGCAGGATAAGGGGAAGGAGTCCAAATAGGAAACTGATATGGGTTGTGGATGCTCAACCAGAATAATGGCCTTTACGGCTATTGTTCTTCTGGCGCTTTTCATAACCGGTTTTGTATTCGGGCCCATAGGCGCAAATATTCTTCACACCAAAGCACCAGCTTTTTTGGCGGTGAAGGCTCCCGAAGTGCAACTCCCGGCAGAAGGAATATTCCACATATCTGTATTCACCGTTACCAACACCATTATCGCTTCCTGGCTTACGATAATTGTTTTAGTGGTCACATTCTACTTCGCCACACGAAAGCTGAAGTTAATACCTGGAGGACTTCAGAATTCCGCCGAATTCATAGTGGAAACGATACTGGACTTCGTCAAGGGTGTTTCCGGGGAAGAGCATGCCAAAGCCCTTTTCCCCGTCGTGGCCACGATTTTCCTTTACGTTCTAACCAATGCCTGGTTGGCGCTTCTGCCTTTCTTCGGCACCATTGGAATACCCGAACACAACGGTATCATTGTACCTTACCTACGAGCGGCAAACACGGATATTAATTTACCTCTTTCTATCGCCCTCGTATCGTTCTTCTTTGTTGAATATTTAGGCCTGCGCAGTTTGGGATTCCTGCATTATTTTAACGGCTTCTTTAATTTTGGTCAGTTGCGCGACGGCTTTAAGAATTTGTTCACAGGGAAGATTAAACCCGCCATGAGCGGTATTTTCTTCGGCTTCATCAACCTTTTTATTGGAGCCCTCGAAATTCTCAGTCACTTCATCCGCATAATCAGTTTTACCTTCCGTCTTTTTGGAAATATGACCGCCGGAGAAATACTGCTACTCGTAGTTACGTTCCTTATACCGTTTGTGGTATCTATAGGTGTGTACGGACTAGAATTACTGGTCGGCGTTCTTCAGGCCCTGATCTTTGCCGGCTTAACATTAGTATTCGGTGTTATTGCCATGGCTCCGCATGAAGAGGAGCCACAGCATGCAAACTAAAAAGGAGGATTAAAATGACAGCAGAGACGATGAAAATGTTGGCTGTGGGTCTTGCCGGAGGCCTCGGCATGATAGGCCCGGGCATCGGGCTCGGTCTTATTGGCTTCGGCGCCATGCAGGCTATCGGCCGAAATCCTGAAGCCAGAGGACCGATCTTGACAAACATGATCCTGATCGGTGCTTTGGCTGAAGCGGTAGGCATCTACGCTTTGGTCATAGCCATCCTGCTAATCTTTGTAGTTTAAACAGGAGTATTAAAATGGAAGAAGGCGGAATACCGGGTTTCATAGGCGGGCTCATAAGCGCAGCGATAACAATCGCCATTGTAGTAGCCTTTAGCATGATTCTCCTGGTCTTTATTTTGGCTCAAGCGCCGGCTGGTTAGCGCTTGATTTCATGCTGGGTGCCTAACTAATGTATAGGGATAGTCAATAAACTTACAGGTCAGGTGACAATATGGAAGGTATAGGAATTAACCTGCCGGAGTTGGTAGCATTTGTCGTAAACTTTATCATTCTGTTTGCCTTATTAAGCGTTGTTGCTTACAAACCGATAACCAAGATGCTCAATGAACGGCAAGCTAAGATAAGGGAAAGCATGGAGCAAGCTGAAAAAATCAAGCAGGATTCAGTGCGCAGTGAAGAAGAAATAAAGGCTCATCTGGAGAAGGCACGCAAAGACGGACAGAGTGTAATTGCCCAGGCCACTCAGATCGGAGAAAAACTAAAGGAAGAGGCTAAACAAAGTGCTCGTCAGGAAGCGGAGTCACTGATTGAAAAAGCACGCGGCGAAATACAACGAGAACGAGAAAAAAGCATGGAGGAACTGCGTGCCGAATTTGCCGATATAGCAATTCTGGCTGCAGAAAAGGTCATCAATGAAACTCTGGATAAAAAGAAACACAAGAAGATCATTGATGAGGTACTTAAAGAGAGCACGTCTTTAAAAAAGAAATAGAAGGCTTTGTTTAAATGCCAGCAACGACGTCAGTAAAACGATACGCTCAGGCAGTTTTCGAGATTGCTCTGGAAGCCGATAAGCTAAAGGAGTGGCAGTCTATACTTATAAAGATAACCAAAGTAATTGAAGATGAAGAATTTGTGGCATTGGCCGAAAATCCCAAAGTTCCTTTCGACTTGAAAATGAAGCTGGTGCAGGAGAAATTGGTAAAGACAAGTCCCATGGCGCTTAACCTGGTTTACCTTTTAATTTCAAAAGCAAAACTTAAGACCATTGACCAAATAGCGGATGAATATAATCATCTACTGAACGAGTACTACGGTATAAAAAGTGCTGAGATTACCACGGCTATTCCTATAGATAAGACTGAAATGGAAAAGCTTGGCCAGCGCCTTGAGACGGTAACAGGGAAAAAAGTAACTATGAATCTTCAGGTCGACCCGGATATTCTGGGCGGTTTTATCGCCAGAATAGACGATAGTCTAATCGATGGTAGTATTCGTAGTAGATTAGAAACGTTAAAGAAGAGGTTGACTGAGAGCGGAAAATAAGTTCCCACAAGGGGGTGAACAAATATGGCAACAAGCGGTCGAGATATAGTTTCTGTAATCAAAGAACAAATCAAACAATTCGGACCCACCGTAACCATGGTAGATGTAGGCGCCGTAGTCGAAGTGGGCGACGGCGTAGCCCGCATACACGGGCTTCAAGGAGCCAAATACAACGAATTATTGGAATTCCCCAATGACATCATGGGCCTGGCTCTGAACTTGGAAGAGGACAACGTCGCCGCAGTTATACTTGGAGATTACAGCCACATTAAAGAAGGTGACGAGGTCCGCAGCACCGGTAGGGTAGTTGAAGTGCCTGTGGGTGATAGCCTAATCGGTCGTGTCGTCGACCCGTTAGGAAATCCCCTGGATGAAGAGGGACCGATCAAGACCAAAAAGACAAGGCCAGTGGAGAGAGTGGCGCCCAACGTAGTAATGAGACAGCCTGTGAACACACCTGTTCACACTGGCATAAAAATAGTGGATGCCTTGATCCCAATCGGGCGCGGGCAGCGCGAACTTATCATTGGCGACCGGTCAATCGGCAAATCAGCTATTGCCATCGATACCATCATCAGCCAGAAGGGTGGCGACCTTATCTGTATTTACGTCGCCATCGGCCAGAAAACATCCAAAGTTGCACGGGTAATAGATATATTTAAGAAATATGGTGCCATGGAATACACGATCGTAGTAGCTGCTAATGCTTCTGATCCCGCATCGCTGCAGTACTTGGCTCCCTACTCCGGTTGTGCTATCGGCGAAGAATTTATGGAACAGGGAAAGGACGCCCTCGTTATTTACGACGATTTAACCAAACACGCCTGGGCATATAGACAGATATCATTGATACTCAGAAGACCGCCCGGCCGCGAGGCATATCCTGGTGATGTCTTCTATCTGCATAGCCGGCTCCTGGAACGAGCTGCCAAACTGGACCAGGCGCTGGGCGGAGGTTCCCTTACCGCTCTGCCCATAATCGAAATCCAGGCTGGCGACCTGGCAGCTTACATCCCAACTAATGTTATTTCCATCACCGACGGGCAGATTTATCTGGAGACAGACTTGTTCAATAGCGGCATTCGTCCGGCACTAAACACCGGCATATCGGTATCACGCGTTGGCGGCAATGCCCAAACCAGAGCTATGAGACAGGTAGCTGGGAAACTCAGATTGGACATGGCCCAGTATCGGGAACTGGCTACTTTTGCCCAATTTGGTACGGCTGACCTGGATAAAGCCACGCGTTCACAGCTCGAGCGTGGGCAGCGTGTCACCGAGGTATTGAAACAGCCTCAATACACTCCGATGTCACTCGACCAAGAGGTAACTATTTTATACGCCGCGACTAACGGCCATTTAGATGACGTCCCTGTTGAAAAGATAGCTTCCTTTGAGCAGGCATTTCATCGTTTTATGGGAACAAACCACCCGGAAATAGCTAAGGTAATTAACGCAGACAAAATGATAAAACCGGAGACAGAAGAGTCCTTAAAGAAGGCTATAGCAGAATTTAAACAAGGAGCCGGTTATTAAAGGTGTAAAATGATTAGTCCCCGCGTCCTTAGGCGACGCATACGCAGTATTCAAAGTACAGCCAAAATCACCAGGGCTATGGAGATGATAGCCACTGCCAAGATGAGGCGTGCTCAGGAACAAGCTCTGGCCGGGCGTCCTTACAGCGACAAAATAACCCAGGTGATCGCTGACCTGGCTGCAGAATCCTCCGGAGATAGCACTACGCATCCCTTGCTTGAGAAGAGGCAAATAAAAAAGATCGCCGTTCTCCATATTACTTCCGATAGAGGTCTTTGCGGTGGATTAAATGCCAACATGAATCGCCTGACAGCTAGGTTCATGCTGGAACAAAATGTGCCGGTCACTCTCATCACTGTGGGCCGCAAGGGGCGAGACTTTATGTACCGGCAGCAGCGTGAAGTAAGGGCTGAGTTCACAAGAATCAGCGACCGCCCTTCACTTATGGATACGCTGCCCATTTCCCGCATTATTATCGATGACTACAGTACAGGATATATTGATCAGGTATATCTGGCTTATACCAGGTTTGTAACCACCATGGTACAAAATCCAACCCTGGAACCATTACTACCGATAGAGCCGGCACCTATACCAAAGACCGAAACCAGGGAGTATATATACGAACCGGACGCCAAATTTGTTCTAAACGAACTTCTACCGCGTTTTGTTGAGATGAGAGTATATCATGCTACTCTCGAAGCTATAGCCAGTGAGCAATCAGCTAGAATGGTTGCGATGAGAAGTGCCACCGACAATGCCAATGACGTCATAAACGAATTGACCTTGATTCTAAACAAAGCTCGTCAGGAAATGATTACCAAAGAATTGCTTGACATCACCGGAGGCGTTGAAGGTCTACAATATAGGAGATGAGACTATGAACAAAGGTAAAGTAATTCAAGTGATTGGAACTGTGGTCGATATTGAGTTCCCACCGGAAGCGCTTCCGGCTATATACAACGCCATTGAAATTAATGAGAACGGTAACAAAATCATTCTCGAGGCTCAATATCACATAGGCAACAATTGGGTGCGCTGTTTGGCACTATCTCCGACCGATGGACTCCAAAGGGGTGTTGAAGCTGTCGACACAGGCGCTCCTGTAGCTGTACCGGTGGGCAGGGCTACGTTAGGCAGGTTGTTCAATGTGTTTGGAGAGCCCCTGGACGACCTTGGCGCTGTGAAAACCAAGGAGCGGCTGCCAATACACCGCCCTCCACCACCGTTGGAAGAACAGGAAACTTCCATCCAGATGCTCGAAACAGGACTAAAAGTAATAGATATGATTACGCCATTCACCAGAGGAGGTAAAATCGGAGCCTATGGCGGCGCTGGTGTCGGCAAGACGGTTATCATACAGGAATTAATTCATAATATAGCCACAGCTCATGGAGGTTTCTCTGTTTTTGCAGGCGTCGGAGAAAGGTCTAGAGAGGGCAACGACCTGTGGCTGGAGATGAAACGTTCTGGTGTTTTAGACAAGACCATGATGGTCTTCGGCCAGATGAATGAGCCGCCGGGGGTTAGGGCACGTGTGGCCCTTACCGGCGTGACCATGGCGGAGTATTTCCGTGAGACGGAAGGACAGGATGTCCTCCTCTTCATAGACAACATATATCGATACATCCTGGCCAATATGGAGGTATCAGCACTGTTGGGTCGAATGCCGTCAGCCGTAGGTTACCAGCCCACACTGGCTACGGATGTCGGTGAACTGGAAGAGCGGATTACAACTACGAAGAGAGGTTCAATTACTTCCTTCCAGGCCATCTACGTGCCTGCCGATGACTATACAGACCCGGGAATCGTCACCACATTCGGCCATCTTGATGCCGTAATCTCTCTCGAGCGTTCCATTGCCGAACTAGGAATTTATCCGGCTGTCGACCCGCTAGCTTCTTACTCCCGTATCCTCGATCCTCAGGTTGTCGGCGAGGAGCACTATCAAGTGGCTAGAGGCGTACAGCGAGTTCTGCAACGCTACAAGGACCTGCAAGATATAATCGCTATCCTCGGGATGGAAGAACTGAGTGATGAGGATAAGATCACTGTTCAAAGAGCGCGACGTATACAGAGGTTCTTATCACAGCCAATGTTCGTGGCCGAGGCTTTTACCGGCACTGAGGGCAAATACGTACCAATTAAAGAAACAATTCGCGGTTTCAAGGAGATTTTGGATGGCAAACACGACCAGCTTCCCGAATCCGCGTTTTTCATGGTAGGTACTATAGAGGAAGCTGTAGCCAAAGCCAGCAAGCTTGAATAGGGACAATGGCAATGTTAAAACTCGAAATTATTACAGCAGAGCGTCAGGTTTTTTCTGACGAAGTAAACACTGTGGTTGCTCCCGGTTTCGAGGGAGAGCTCGGTATATTGCCACACCATGCCCCTTTGATAACTATGCTTAAGCCGGGAGAAGTGCTCATAAGAAAAGACGGCCAAGAAACATACTTGTTTGTGTCAGGTGGGTTCCTTGAAGTTCGACCCGACAAAATAGTAATCCTGGCGGATGCTTGTGAACGCTCTGAGGAAATCGATGTTGAACGCGCCGAGGCGGCCAAACACCGTGCTGAAGAGCGGCTCAAAACGCATCCACCGGAAATGGACATGGCACGAGCTCAGGCTGCTCTGATGCGTTCTCTGGTTCGTCTCAAGGTAGCTGAGAGAAGACGTCGAAAATCTCAACCACGATAATTTCGAGTTTCGAATAACTGCGGATTATCAGATTTAAAAAACCTGTCGGATAAAACAGGCCTCTTACAATATCTCCAGCCGGACCCTTACACCCTCTTTGGTAGCGACCACTCGGAGTAGAGTCCTCATGGCCTCAGCCACACGACCCTGTCTGCCGATTACTCTGCCTTTATCATCTGCGGCAACTTCTAGTTTAACCACCACCATGCTCTTATCGTCAGCTTCTTCAGTAACCCTCACATCATCAGGTGCATTAACGATTGACTTGGCAATATACTCTATTAGCTCCTTCATTATGATGACTCCTCTGCAGTTGATTCGGCTTTTGTTCCGGCTTTAGCTTTCTTTTTCTTAGGCTTGCTACTGGTTCGAACCTTCTTTTGTGCAGTAGGCTTGAACTTATCTATCACACCGACTTTAGTCAGCAATCGTAATGCGGTTTCTGTTGGCTGAGCGCCAGACTTAAGCCATTTCAGTGCCTTTTCTTCATCAACGTCGAAGCTCTCGGGCTCGGTCAATGGATTATAGTGGCCGATAATTTCAATAAATTTACCATCGCGTGGTGACCGTTCATCGGCTACCACCATTCTGTATATCGGTTTATTTCTAGTACCTATCCGCCGCAATCTTATCTTGACCATTGGTTATCTATGTAGATGACCCTCCTTGAGAATTTTTGTAGGCTATTATGCACCAAGTGACCTCAACTGTCAATACACTCGCAGTTCAAAATGTTGCCTGCCGTAAGACCACACATTATAATCAAGGTGATGAACATACGGAATTTGCACAGCTGGCACATAAGCCTTTCTGAAGCTAGAAATTTACAGTTGGAGCTAGCCCGACAAGTGGCTCAGCATGCTGAAGCCTTAGAACCACGATTCATCGGCGGTGTTGACATATCGGCTCCCGATCCAGCAGGAGTTGCACGGGCCGCCGCGGTCATCCTAAGCTACCCGAAGCTTCAAATAGTTGAGATAAAGACGGCCGAGGACAGACTCAGTTTGCCCTATATACCCGGGCTCCTATCTTTTAGAGAGGCTCCGCTGATATTGGCTGCCTGCAGACAATTGTCCTTAAACCTTGACTTACTCATTGTAGACGGCCACGGAGTTGCCCATCCCAGGCGTTTCGGAGTAGCTTCGCACCTGGGTTTACTTCTTGATACGCCAACTATCGGTTGTGCCAAATCGCGTCTATGTGGAACACATTCATCGGTAAGCTCAAACGCCGGGGATTATGCTGATCTCATAGATAACGGCGAAATAATCGGCGTTGCATTGCGCACAAAGGCAGCGGCTACACCGATTTACGTCTCAATCGGTCACATGATTGACCTGCCCATGGCCATAAAATGGACAATGAATTGCTGTCGAGGCTACCGGCTACCGGAGCCGTCACGCCTGGCTCATCTAGCAGCCGGTGGAAAATCGATGACCGTTGCAGCCAATCATACCTGACATCTACTTTAGTTCTGATGCCATCCGTAACTTTAAATTGAAAAGGAGTTGTTAGCCATGCAAGAACAAAAAGATAAATTGGAAGTCCTGAACCGCCGAATCTCTGACATGCTGGTGCGTCTTTGACATTCCGGCTAAAGAAAAGGAAATCGCCAGGCGGGAGGCTGAAACCATACAGCCGGACTTCTGGCTAGACTCGGCCAGAGCACAATCTGTCATGCGCCAACTGGCAGCCGCCAAAAATACGGTGGAGACCTGGCGCAAACTGGAAAAAGAAATCGCAGAATTGCTCGACATGACTGCCCTGGCTATTAAGGAAAATGATGAGTCGCTCCATGACGAAATAGGCCACCGTGTAATAGAAATAACATCACAGCTGGATGAACTGGAAAATAGGCTATTATTGGGTAAAGAATACGACGCCAGGGACGCCATATTGACCATTCACGCCGGCGCCGGCGGCACCGAGTCACAGGACTGGGCAGAAATGTTGCTCAGGATGTACTTGCGCTGGGCCGAGCAGCATAGATATAAGACCGAAATACTGGATACCTCACCTGGGGAAGAAGCTGGAATCAAGAGCGTCACCATAGAGATTAAGGGAGATTATGCCTACGGTTACTTGAAATCCGAGCACGGAGTTCACCGCTTGGTACGCCTATCTCCATTCGACGCCGATCATGCTCGTCACACTTCTTTCGTTCTGGTGGAAGTCCTTCCAGAAGCCGAAGGTGAAATAGATATCAAGGTGAAGCCTGAAGATTTGAAAATTGATACTTTCAGGTCGAGCGGACCCGGTGGGCAGCATATGCAAAAAACCAGCAGTGCTGTTAGAATTACACATCTGCCCACTGGAATGGTGGTGAGCGGCCAGAGCCAACGTTCTCAGCGGCAGAACAAGGAAAGTGCGTTAAAAGTGCTTTTCGCTCGACTTCTGGACCAGAAACTCGAGGAAAAAGAAAAGGAAAAGAATAAACTTAAAGGTGAGCGAGTTGAAGCAGGCTGGGGTAACCAGATTCGCAGCTATGTTCTGCATCCTTACCAGATGGTCAAGGACCACCGAACGAAATATGAGACGAGTAACGCAAACGCCGTGCTGGACGGAGGACTAGATGATTTTATTTCTGCGTACCTGCGCTATAAATTGGAGGGTGGGAAGTGACTAAATGGTTCATTTGCCTAATGCTGGCAGTTGTGCTTATTGCGCCATTTAGCCCTGCTATTACCCGGGCGGAGTCGGGAATAAGACTCATTGATAGCTCAGCACAGATAGCTTTCCCCGCAGCGCTTTCCTTCAATATAGAAGCTGAAAGCCAGAATGATATTGTTAAAATACGCCTGCATTATCAAGTCGAAAGAATGAACTTCGCGCAGGTAACAGAGGAGGCATGGCCTGTATTTTCACCGTCAATGAAAGTCAAAACACAGTGGGTCTGGGATATGAGAAAATCCAACCTGCCTGTGGGCACAACAGTTGAATATTGGTGGACAATCGAAGATAGTACAGGCGGCAAATTAACGACTCCCTTGCAGAAAGTTCGCTTCGATGATATCAGCCATAACTGGAAAAAAATGACATCGGACCAGATTACTATTTTATGGTATAGCGGTGACCAATCTTTCGCCGACCAATTAATGGCTGGTTGCCAGCAGGCACTCGATAAACTGTTTCAAGATACAGGCGTCCACCTTGAACGATCCGTCAGTATATACGTGTATGCCAGCACTACAGACCTTCGCAGAGCCATGATTTTCCCACAGGAATGGCTGGGCGGCGCTACGTATGCTGAGTTCGGTGTTATCGCCATTGGTGTTTCACCCAGCGAATTGGCGACCGGTAAAAGAAATGTAGCGCACGAATTGGGCCACGTAGTTACCCATCAAATAACCTATAGTCCGTATGGGGCTATCATACCCTTCTGGCTCGACGAAGGATTGGCCACCTACGTCGAAGGCACATTAGACCCATATCTACAGTACGTATTACAAGAAGCAGTAAATCAACATTATCTTATTTCGGTTCGCAGTTTATCCAGTCCTTTTTCAGCCATACCGATAGAGGCATACCTCTCGTACGCGGAAAGCTATAGTATTGTTGAGTTTTTAATTAGTCATTATGGGGGGGACAAAATCATCAGCCTCCTGAAACTATTTAAAGAAGGTAACACCTACGATGATGCACTTATGCAGGTTTATGGCTTCGATACTGACGGCCTTGATACACTCTGGCAACAGGACTTAACCAGCCCAGCTACAAGCCAGTTCAAAACAAATGATGAAATACTTGGCTTCTCTCAGCTAAATACCAATCTCCTGACACATAATATTCTATTGGAGGTTAATTGAAAAACTCCTTCACCGTACACGACCTGCCTGTTTCAGAACGTCCCAGAGAAAGACTGGCAAAGCTCGGCAGCGAGGCACTGTCCAGCCAGGAGATTTTAGCACTCATCCTTGGTCGAGGCATAAAAGGCGAATCGGTTATGGTAACCGCCCAAAAATTATTGAGCAAATATGGCAATTTAAAAAATCTCGCTGCCGCTTCTTTCGAGGAGTTGAAACAAATAAAAGGAATCGGACCGGCTAAAGCCGCTCAAATCAAAGCCACCTTTGAGCTGGGTAAAAGGCTGGAAAATTCTTCAAGTGATTCCCTGAAACTAACCGTTAAGTCGCCCGAGGACGTCATAGCCACAGCTAGAGCGCAATTGAAAGGTAAAAAGAAGGAGCACTTTCTGGTTTTGTGCCTTGACACCAGGAATCATCTGATAAAGACCAATACGGTTTCAATTGGCAGCCTTGACTGCAGTATCGTACATCCACGTGAGGTATTCAAAGAAGCAATTTCCTCCTGCGCCGCTTCTGTTATATTCATACACAACCACCCTTCTGGCGATGCCACGCCGTCTGAAGATGATGTCAAGATGACCAAGCGACTTATCGAGGCCGGGGAAATTATCGGCATTGAGGTCCTGGACCATATAATTGTCTGCGACAGCGAACATTTGAGCATGAAAGCTAAAAAACTGATTTGAGGCAAAAACATAAATGAAAATATGGCATTTCACATTAGTGGGCGCCATCGTTTGCGCCCTCATAGCTCTGCCTTTTGTCATCGAGTGTCAACCGGGAGCCACACCTGCGCCCAGCAGGGAAAAAGGTGCTCTCAACCTCGTGGATAGTGGGCCAATCACACTCGATCCGGCAATATCCAGCGAATCAACCTCTCAGGTCTATGTAATGCAAATCTTCAGCGGGCTGGCTCGTCTTGGAGCTAATGACGAACCGGTGCCGGATATCGCTGAAAGTTGGCAGGTTGCTGATGATGGCACAACATACACTTTTTACCTGCGCCAGGGAGTAAAATTTCAGAACGGCAGAGAGGTCACCGCACAGGATTTCAAGTATTCCTGGGAAAGAGCCTGCCTCGTTGAGACAAACACAAGGACAGCAGCCAGCTACTTAGGAGATATCGTAGGAGTGAACGACGTTTTAGAAGGCAGAGCTACAAAAATAAGTGGTGTGCAAGTTGTCGACGACCATACGTTAAAGGTCACAATCGACGCCCCCAAGGTATATTTTCTGGCTAAACTGACCTACCCTACTACATTTGTTGTCGATAGAACAAATGTGGAATCGGGCAAAGACTGGTGGATGAGACCTAATGGAACCGGACCGTTCAAACTTACCTCATGGATACCAGGAAATACACTGGTGCTCGAGCCGAATAAGTTTTATTACGGTCAACCAGCTAAGGTTAAGGTAATTTTTCATCTGCTGTCGGGTGTCCCCATGGCACTATACGAATTAGACCAGATCGATGTTGCTGAAGTTGATGAATATAATTTAGACCGGGCAGCAGACAAACGCGGCCCATTTCATAACGAACTGTACACGTTCCCCGAGTTAAGTTTCTACTACATCGGTTTCAACACAAATAAACCGCCGTTCGATGATGTCAATGTCCGCCGTGCTTTTTGTTACGCAGTTAACAAGGAGAAAATCATCAAGGTGATTCTAAAAGATACAATGACCAAAGCAAATGGGATACTGCCGCCAGGAATGCCCGGATATAACGACAAGCTGCAGGGACTTAACTATGATGTGGCCAAGGCTAAGAGTCTGATTGCCAGTTCGAAATACGGCAGCGTTTCCAATCTGCCGCCAATCACAATTACCGATGCCGGATTAGGTGGTAATATAGAACAATATCTCGGCGCCCTAATTCAGGACTGGCAAGAAAACCTCGGCGTCGAAGTAAAAGTAAGACAACTTGAGCCTGAAATTTTCTCCTATTATATAAATGAAGAAGCTGACCAGATGTTTATAGGCGGTTGGATTGCCGATTACCCCGATCCCCAAAATTTCCTGGACATCTTATTTCGCACCGGAGCTGAGTATAACACCGGCAAATACAGCAATCCGAATGTGGACGCATTGCTCGACAAAGCTGCAGTTGAAAAGGACGAGACTACCAGATTAGCAATCTACCAGCAAGCCGAGCAAAAAATAGTTGATGACGCCGCCTGCTTACCCATATTCTTCGTTAACACGTATCTTCTGATAAAACCTTATGTCAATAACTACAGCCTTAATGTTCAAGGCATCCCCACATTAAAGGATGTAACTGTAAATGAGTGACTCCACTGTACTGATGGCACCCTGCGGAATACACTGCGGGCTATGCATGCTCTATAAGGCTCTGTCAGATGAGAAATTGAGAGACACCTTGGCACAACGGCTGAATATACCTCCAGAAAAAGCTACCTGCACAGGATGCCGGGCTGTCGTGGGTCACTGCCCCGTAATTGGAGAACAGTGCGCTACTTTTGTCTGTACTCAGGAAAAGGGCGTGGAGTTTTGTTATGAATGTTCCGAATTCCCCTGCTCCAAACTTATGCCCTGTTCAGATAGAGGGGAAAGTCTACCTCACAATATAAAAATCTTCAGCTTAATTCTGAGGAAAAATAAGGGCGAAAAGGTATGGAATGAGATGATAGGTCAAATCTATTCTCTGTATTTCAAGGGTCAAATTAAAATTGGCAGAGGTCCGGCCCCGCGCTCTGATTAATGCCCTACGCCCACAAGTCTTCTAAGTCTTTCTCTGTCTTTCGTTTTAATTCCGAAGCTTCAAGAAATCCAAGTTCTTTATAGGACTCGGCAGTTCCGTATTCTCGAGTTTTAATGACCACCGGCATGGGCACAGCGTGCCCGAAGATTAAGGCTTGTTGCTTGGTTTCCAATTTCGATAGTACCGATTTTAATTCGCTTTTACCCGAAGTTCCCGTAAGCACACTGTCGAGGTCACGCTCATCATCAAGAAGGCAGGTTATCTTAGTGCCCAATTGTGACATAATCTCGTTATCGATGCCGCTGGGACGCTGGTCAATAACAAGCAAAGTGACATTATACTTCCTCATCTCGCGCGCAATTCTGCCGAATATAGTCTGGGATGAAAATTCGGGATTAAGAAACCTGTGAGCTTCTTCGATTGTGATTACCAGAGGCCGGGCCGGTGCTACTTCGCCTCCCATTTCCCGCTCTGAGTTTTCCCGATATCTGGCATGTATTCGCCTGCTTAACAGGTTGGCCACCAGAATGTAAGCTGAAAAATCATCGAATCTACCAAATTCCAGTATTACATTTATACCCCTGTCTAAGTATTCCAGTATTCGCTTGACCGAATTTTCACGTGCCAGAGGAACCAGAAAAGAAAAACGACGCAGGTTCTCTAATCCGCGCCGCAGATTACGGTAGGTGCTGTCGTGAATGTTCAGCCTGGTTATTAATTGTTTGCCATCTTCTTCGGTTAGATTAAGTACTGTCTCAAGCCATTTCCTATCGCCGAACTCTCGAGCCAGCTGATAAACCGTTTGCGTTGAAGCTTCAGTTAGGTTCAGTGTCTGTTTGAGTAACTCGATGTCTTCCGGCTCAATTTCGTCATAACCTATCCTGACTACCACATCGGTACTAACCTTTCTGCGTTTGGAACTCTCCTCGTCAAGAGTAAAAATTGCCACTTTGGAGGGAAACAGCTGCTTTAAACCCTTTACTTTGTATCCTTTTTCCGTTTTACCTTCCCAACCATACTCGCTGTGCATATCGAAAACCAGACTTACCGCTGCATTCTTTTGCAGCATACCGACGAGTAGTAAACGTGTAAGAAAAGTCTTACCGGTACCGCTCTTACCGAAAACTCCGTTGGAACG
Organism: uncultured Dehalococcoidales bacterium; assembly: GCA_964413085.1. GTDB lineage: Bacteria > Chloroflexota > Dehalococcoidia > GIF9 > UBA5629 > 9FT-COMBO-48-23. The sequence goes on along the minus strand of CAYPRI010000004.1, from coordinate 26,412 downwards.
CTTCACAAATTCTGAGATATCGAGACAGACCTTAGTTTCCATATCCAGCGGGGTTCCCACATAAAACCGCTTTTCATCTTCAGCACCGAAAACAATCTCGACATCACGCTGGGAAGCCAGATTTACGTGAGAGAAATGCGCCGGCACGGTCTTCGCGGGTTGAGGCCCCTCCAGTATAGTCGCTGCGTCACCACCGATAGTCAACATGGGCAGCACCTTAAGCTTGCCATAGGTTGCCGTACCGGTGATTACGTGTGCAATAAACGGGTCCGAGACGTCGGGTGGTGTGATCATAACCGACGGATCGATGGTTTCAAGGCTGACATCGGTAATCATCCCGAAGAAGCGATGTTTTGCGCCTTCGATGGCTACATATCGGCCTACCGCTATATCTTCCACTGAAACCGTTGGCTCCAGTCTAACTTCTACTCCATGTGTCAGAGAACCGGAGACGACAATACCTAATCTGGCCTTTTCTTCCGAATTTCGATCTGTCATTATTTAATCCTCTTCAGCAGGGAGTTCAACCGATTTGCATCTCCGCTAAGCATGCGAGCCAGTTCCTTACCGGCCCCGACCAGAAAAGCATCCCGGTCGACATGGGCCTCACTGGCATAGCGGAGGCAGGCAGCTACCACCTCATCTACAGGAACATCTATCCTGGCATTTATAATTAAACTTAGAAAATCCGTCGATCCGGTAAATATCCTGACTTCTTCCAGCTGACAAATATAGACAAAGCTGTGAATGGAAGCAGACCTCGGCGGCAGATAATGATGGCAGTCTTTGCCTTCCGTATATCCTACCACAAGAACTTTAAAATCAGTTGCTAAGAGTCTGGATAACTGTGGATTGGCCGCAAAAACCTCTTCCTCCGATTCCAGGTTTTCGCCTCGGGCCACAACACGCCGCCCAGGCTCAAGACTGTGTGTTTCGACATCGAACACAACACCATAGGTTACTCCCGATTTGTCCTGTGTTTTTATCAGGCAACCTAGTGGCGGCGCTTCATCGAGTTTATAACATTGACCTATAAACTCTGCGCTTCTGGATTCAATAACCTCGCCTATTTTTTTACCCAATGCATTTTCAATCTTTGATTTTTGCCCCTTAATTTGTTTCATATCCACCTGGTCCTCTTGCTTTCGCTTTTGGCTGAACCGCTTATCGAAACTCCGTCATCCACTAGGATTTGCTCCACCAGAGCCCAGAACTGCTGTCTACCGGATGTATTAATCACTGCCTGCTCATGGGCTTCACTCAGAGATACAGGATAACCTAAACCTCGCCGGCACTGATCCAAAATCGTGGAATGGACTAACCCAACCAGCTTTTCACTTTCAGCCACCCACAATGGGATTTCTACTCGGGCTACTTCGCCATCAAGCCTAACGTAGAAAAAATTGACTTCGCTATCGCCATAGTATTTGGAAACGACGGAGGAACTGCTGCTGTACACAGCCGACCGTTCTTCAGGAGCTAATAGGTACCAGAAAAGGTCGCGGTCAAGAACTCCATTTAGAACATCGCACTCTTTAGATACAAATTTACCCGCACAATGCCGGTCGCAGTCCACAGGCAGGTGTGGACAAACGGCCAACCGTAGCAAATTAACCACATCCGTGCTGCGCGGGTAGCTAATATAACTGGCTAGTGCCAGCGGCCTGCTCCGGCTAAGCTCCTTCAACTGGTTCATGTATTTTAAAAAGCCGTCTACCAGCAGCTCGCGAATCACAAAATCTGGGTACACTTGCTCGGCCAGCCGCCAGAGAATCAGTGAACCATCAAGCAGCGACACCACCGGCAAACCAGAATCCAGTACCTGTGCACGCTCAGCCAGCAGATGGCATTCCTCGATGCTGCGTTTTATCCCGAGTAATTGCCCCTCAATCGGAATCTTACGCCCATCGGCAGAGTTTATAGACACGTCTTCGTCCTTATAATACAAGTATGGAAAGTTCAGTAATTGAGCATCAGGATTCCGTCCATATTGTAGCTGGACAATGCCAATGTTAATCAGAAAGCAGTGGGCTGATTGATGGCGGTCGACATCTATGTGAGAACCATCGCTAGCTAAGACAATGAAATCATCAGGGCAGGTTGGCGGGGTAAGGTGGAGGTCAACACTTTCCCTGGGACTGGCAATCAACCAGGTAGTTTTACTGGACTCTATCTTCTTCTTTAGTGCATCCAAATCAACAGCCGAGGACCTGAGGCTTTTCAGAGCAAATTCAATCTTGGCTTGTTTCTCACCGCTCTTGGACTTCAAACTGGCTGCCAAATCTATAATCTGACCCACTAATTTAGATAAGTCCAGCGACATGTTTCTCCCCGATGCCCAAGTATATCACGAGGTCGGAACACGAACAACGATGCAGGTGCCCCTTGGATAAAACTTGATATGCTGATAATGGGAAGAATGAATGCTTCTATTGCGCAATACGCGCAGTTCTGGAACTGGAACGCTCTAGAGTGAGCGACTTATAACTACCAGAACTTAGTAATTATTCTTCCAGGACGGTCAAGCCTAATAGATTGGGGCCGGTGTGCGTGCCGATAACGGGGCTAACATTGGACATATAGATTGCAGACTTTGGAAATACCGAGGCCAGACGCGCTGCAAAAGCTTTGGCCTCCGCTACGTTGGTACCGTACTCCACGGCCAGTGCCTTTATTTTGTTAAAGCTCGATGCAAATTGAAAGAGCCACTCGGTAGCCTTGGCTCGGGAGCGCACTCGGCCGGCCGGAAAAGCCACACCGTCTTTCAAACCCAGTATTGGATTCATCTTCAGCATAGACCCAAGCAAAGCCTGCACCTTACCGATGCGGCCACCCCTGGCCAAATATTCCAGAGTATCCAGAGTGACCCGGACATGTACTCGAGGAATAGTTACTGATATGAAATTTACAAGTTCATCCAAGCTGGCCCCGGCTTTGGCCTTAGCGGCTGCCTCCATAGCCAAAAACCCCTCACCCATTATGCCAAGCATCGAGTCAACGACTTCTACACTACATTTTCTCTTCATTAGCTTTATGCCCTGCAATGCCGCATCATATGTGGCGCTTAATTTGCGCGATACAAACACGCATAAAATACCACTGCATTTTGCCGATAAAGTATCAAATATCTCGGCAAACGTGCCGGGACTCGGGGCAGAAGTCTTAGGCAACGTGGTACTATGCACCAGTCTGTTATAGAACTCCTCGGCAGTAAGGTCAACCCTGTCTTTATATGTCTGGTTGGCAAATTGAACATGCAGCGGAACTACCGTTATGCCCAGTTCCTTGGCTACATCAGCTGGCACATCAGAAGCGCTGTCCGTCACCAGTTTAACCATCAATTCCTCCTGTATGAGTGTCTTATATTAAAGCTGGGTATACCTAGATATACGAGGTTCTTTCTATTCTATTTTATTTCACCAGAACTTACAAGGCTTAAAAAAATCTATTAGCAATATACAACTCATGTTTGCCCGTTATATCCAGCTCTGATATTATAAGCACGGATTTTCACTAAATGCCTCTCAGAATATCTCGAAGGTTAAAATAATAATGAGAGTCGGCTTGGTTTATGACCCCGTTTACCTGGAACACGATACCGGGACCCACGTTGAGAATAGCCAGAGACTGATATCCACCATATCTCACCTGGAAGAAATCCAGCTCAAGGATAAACTTACCCTATTGTCCCCGAGGGCTGCCACCAACGATGAACTGGCTGCCGTGCATGCACCTGAATACATTGCCAGGATAAAAAATCAATCCGAAAAAGGGGGAGGCTGGCTTGACCCCGATACCGTTACCTCACCTGGTTCCTACAATGCTGCTTTGTTCGCAGCCGGAGGCACCATAACAGCACTGGATTCTGTAATGAACCGGCAAGTGAACAGCGCTTTTGCACTGGTGAGACCGCCCGGTCATCACGCTACCTGCTGGCAAGCAATGGGCTTTTGTTTATTTAACAACGTGGCCATCGCCGCAAAATACGCTCTGGCTAATTACGACATTACACGAATTCTCATCATTGATTTTGATGTTCACCACGGCAATGGCACCCAAGATACCTTCTACGCGGACCAGCATGTACTTTATTTTTCCACGCACGAGTACCCGTTTTACCCGGGCACAGGCAGTATCGATGAAACCGGTGCTAGAGACGGTGAAGGCTTCACGGTAAACGTTCCTCTTCTGGCCGGCTGGGGCGACGACGAATACCAGAAAGTTTTCGAAGATATTTTAGCGCCAGTGGCCAAGCGCTTCGAGCCGCAGTTGATGCTGGTCTCTGCCGGTTATGATGCTCACTGGGCGGACAGCCTGGCATCTATGCAGCTGAGCGTATCCGGTTTTGCCAGGCTCGTAGAAATCATTAAAACGTTAGCCGAGATGTTATGTCAAGGACGAATGGTTTTTGTGCTGGAGGGCGGCTATCATCTTGAAGCCCTGCCTCTATCTGTCGCTGCTACACTGGATATCATTCGAGGAAACGGACAAATTTCCGACCCCCTGGGTAGACAGGAAGCGAAGTCCAGGCACGTAAGCTTTGATAATTTCGTGAGAATGGTGAAGGAGATTCACCAGATATAATCTTGATTGGATTGAGGCGTTCTAAAGTCCACCGATTTAACCTTGAGCAAGGCTCGGTGCTTCTTTTTTCCTCTTAACCAGACCCTTCTCCCAGACAACCAGAAGTTGCCCGGCGATACACAAGGAAGAGTAGATTCCAGTGGCTATACCGATGAGAAGTGCCAGAACCAGCGTACGTGTAGTCTGGCCACCAAGTATGTAAAGCGCTACTATGACGAACAGTGTAGCCAAGCCGGTATTTAGAGAGCGTCCTAAAGACTCAACAATGCCATAATTAGCCACCACCTCGAAGTCGCGGCTAACACCTCTCTTCATATTTTCTCGTATGCGGTCAAAGACAACCACAATATTGTTAACACTGACGCCCACAACTGCCAGTACACCGGTAACGAACAAGGCATCAACCTCGACATTAGCCACCCAGCCTAATATGGAAAATACGGCGATAACCACTATCAGGTCATGTATTAAGGCAATAATAGCGCAGGTGCCCCACCGAATGGGTTTAGGCATCTTCCGAAACGCCCACGAAATATATAGTAAAATGCCTACCGCCGCCACTACCACAGCAATTACTGTATTACGCACTGTCCCTGCGGCTACTATCGGTGAAACTGTATAAAGGCTGCTTATAGAAAGTGTGGTATCCAATCCGGTTTGCAGTTTATCTTTCAATTGGGTAGTCTGGTCAGTTGACATCTCAGGCAGTCGAATAAAGAAGTCATTCCCGCCGGCGGGCTGAACAATTGCCTGGTCATAACCTAGATTTGTTAGCTCTTGACGTACCTGGCTTAACTCAACTGCTTTATCAAAGTGTACGGTCATGGCTGTGCCGCTGCTGAAATCAACTCCCGGTTTGAGGCCGAAAACAGCCAGCGAAATTATACCGGGGATGATTACAATTGCCGAGATGAGAAAAAACCAGTTCCTTTTACCTACCAGATCAATCATTATTTAGTTACTCCATAAGCAGCGGGACTTTTTGCCATACCAAGCCCCACTACGGTGCGCAGGAAAGTACGGGTTACCACAACCTGCGTAAACATACTCAAAGCGGTACCAATGAATAATGTCGTGGCAAAACCCAAGACCAGGAAATTACCGAATGTGTTGCCTAACCAGTAAAGGACGGCGCAGGCGATAAAAACAGTTACGTTGGCATCCAGAATAGCCGACCAGGATTGACGAAATCCTTCCTCAATGGCTGCGCCCAGAGTACGGCCGCGTCTCAGTTCTTCTTTTAGACGTTCTGCTACAAGGACATTGCCATCTACTCCCATACCGACAGATACCAAGAAACCGGCTATACCGGGCAGCGTCAAAACTACGGGAATCAATTTGAAAATTGCCAGGTTCAGAGCCACATATACTACCAGCGCCAGACAGGCCATTAGACCGGAGAAACGGTAGTAAGCAATCATAAATATGACCACCATTGCGGCCCCGATTATTCCTGCCTCCAGGCTCTTTTTCAGAGAATCTTCACCCAGAGTCGCGCCTATATCTCTCCGCTCCACTATAGTCAGCGGCACATCAAGTGAACCTGAGTTAAGCTGTATAGCCAGTGTGTTGGCTTCCTGCAAGTTTAGCCCTGTGATAACACCCTTATCCTTAATCACAGATTGAACAGTGGGTGCTGAAATAAGCTGATTATCCAAAAATATGCCGAGCGGCTTTTGTAAATTGCGCTGGGTAATTTGCTCAAATAGCGTGGCTCCTTCGGAGTTCCATTCGAAGGCCACTTCAGGTTTGTTGGTCTGTGGCTCCAGTACCACCTGGGCGTTTGGCTTCAGATACTTACCCGTAAGCTCCCGCTCCTGCCCATCGCTGCCCTTAGCCTTGGCAATAGTCCATTGCTCTTTGCCGTCGGCATCGAGTACCGGCTTCCCACTGGCATCGACTACAAGTTCTCGGAAATCGAGCTCAGCTGTCTGACCTATTAGTTTAATCGCCTGGTCTACGTCCGTAACGCCGGGGAGCTGGATAAGGACGAAGCTACCCCTCTCATTGGTGATTGTCTGGACAATGGGCTCGGTCACGCCGTAAGCATTAACACGGCGTTCGATTTTCTGCTTCACGCCGGCGATGACATCGGCATCTGATTGAGACGGGTCCTTCTTTGACAGGTCTATGCTATAGACGAGATGGCTGCCGCCTTTAAGGTCAAGCCCGAGTTTGAAATCCTTTCTGTCATCCCATCCATTACCCGGTAAAATGAACCAGACACTCAAGGCAAATATAGCCAGTATAAAAATTAATAGTGGAGTATTCGCTCTTTTCAACTACTTATACCATTCGTCTGAATTTAACAAGCGCTACCGCACTGCCTTTTTTCTAATTCTTTTCGCACTAATTCCAGGGCTTCTTCTCTGGTACTCAATTCCTGTGCGGCCTGTGCTTCTCGAACCTGATTTAAAAGCTCACCCAGCAAGCGGCCGGGTTCTAATTTGAAAATATCCATTAAATCGTGACCATCTATCAACTTGACCGGCAAGACCCTGGTTTCCTGATTGGCATGTTCGGTCAGTATAAAACTAATCGAAAGATTATGATGCTTCCACTCATTAATGTCAAGTTTAGGCCCATGGGTCGCCAGATAATCAGCCAAGGCTAGAAACAATATATCGATTCCAGCATCCTCGGTATCACGGAAATATCGAAAAATTGCCCGGCCTGTAGGCATACCCTCGTTTGCCATTTGAGCCGGACGTAGATGGTGATAAACAAGATTCTCCACCAATCTAATCTCGCGGCTGCTAAATCGTAATCTTTCCAAAATAGCCTTTGCCATCATGGCACCCTCTCTGGCATGCCCCAGAAACCTTGTCCTCCCCGTCTCGTCCACAGCCCTGGTCGCCGGCTTGGCGATATCGTGCATCAATGCACCAAGTTTAAGTAACAATCTTCGGTTACTGCCACTCGAGACCTCCTCATCAAAATGCCGACTTATCTCTTCAGACCACGGAACTACTTTTAGCAAACTGTCCTTGCCGTATTTCCACTTATCTTCACGTAACAAGAACTCCGCCGTGGCAATAGTCTCAACTGAATGATTAAAAACATCCCAGTAATGCTCCTTAGGTTGTTTAGACCCTTTCAACTCATCCAGTTCGGGTATTACCGCGGTAAGCAAACCGAGGTTGTCCAGGTAGCGAACTAAAGCAGCAGCACCGGGTAGAGCCAGCATCCTTACCAGCTCTTCGCGCAATCGCTCGCCCGGTACCGTACCGGCTGACCAGCAATCTCTTTTGATAATATTTTCAGTGGCGGGATCGATTTTGAAGCCCAATTCCGCGGCTAATCTGACCCCGCGAAGCAACCTGGCTGCATCCTCATGGAAAACCTGCTGGTTCACGGCGCGTATCAGCTTCTTTCTTAGGTCGCCTCTTCCTGAAAACGGGTCAATCAGTACAGGTGAACCGGAAACGAGGCCACTAAGCTCGAAAGCCATAGCATTTATGGTAAAGTCCCGGCGCGCCAGGTCAGCCTCTATGTTATCCGAGAAGGGACTGAAGTCCAGATGCCAACAGCGGTCGTCTGTCATAATAACTCGAGCTACCTTGTTAGCTTCATCGAGCAGAATATATTTTCCGTTGGTGGCCCTGGCTACTTTTCGGGCTATTTTTGTAGTATTGCCCTTTACAGCGATGTCTATATCGTCCGTGTCCCTCTCCAGTAACCAGTCGCGCACAAATCCACCGACGACGTAAGCCTGTTCATGTTCTTTGGCTAGAATATCGGATACGTTGATCAGGAGATCAAGCAGGTTTTTGTCAAGTTTGGGCATTGCGCCAGATTATACTGCCGAGCAAACAAAAATGTAAAGGCAGAAAATCTGGTTTCCCCTGAAAGAAATTGCCGGGAAGGAAGCAATCTCAGGAGGGAGATTTGGGTGAGATTGCTTCATCCCGACTTATTTGGAGGTTAATGCTCTACTCACGGAATGATAGGCGTTGATGCGCCCTTTAAGTGCGCTGATGTTAAGTCCGTCACAGCCATTCTCGATGGCTACCCTTACCTCGTCATTTATATACCCGTCACCGTTCACATCATCTTCCAGTGTAAACAGAAGACCGGCCAGTCCGGACACATAAGCCGCAGCCATGGAAGTCCCGCTCTTATAACCGTATTTATTCCCGGGCAGCGTGGAATATATATTTACTCCCGGCGCCGCCACATCAACCCAGTCTCCCTGGCTGGACCACGAAGCCACACGATCGTCGCTGTCACTTGCTGCAACAGCGATACAGTTTGAGTAATATGCGGGATACACAATTTTATCACCGAGCAGGTTGCCGGCCGCAGCTACTACCACAGCTCCATTGTTCCAGGCATAATTAATCGCTTCCTCCAGGACTGCCGATGGTTCTGTACTTTCCAGGCTGATATTAATGACCTCAGCATGGTGGTCGACCGCCCACCTTACGCCCTTTGCCGCTACAGTGCTATCGAAACGGCCCCGGTCATCCGCAACCTTAACATTCATCAAGCGACAATCCGGCGCTAATCCAGCGATACCTCCGCTGTTCTCGGCACACGCCGCGATCACGCCGGCTATATGTGTCCCGTGGCCATACGCGTCCTCCATTGTAGGGCTATCCGTGAAATTAATCTCAGCCGTTACCTTATTCGAGAGGTCCTTCTGTGCCCTGTCAATCCCCGTGTCCAAAATGGCAATTACTACATTTGGCTTTCCCTCCGTGACCTTCCACGCCTCGGGCGCCATAATCTTGGGTAGCGCCCATTGTCTTCCGGCATAGTTATCGGGAGCCATCAAATTCGCCTGGGGAATACTGGACTCAAACTCAATAGGCAGAACAGCCACTGAGCCTGCTGCGATATCTGATGGACCTGTCGCCGGTAAAAGAAAGGTGCCTGTGAGGCTAAGTAGGAGTAAGAACACCAACCACATAAACCTTGTTCCAGTCATGTCATCATTCAGTTTATATAGTCCGTGGTGTTTCCGAATCACCCGTAGGTAATGTTTTAAGGTCGTAGTTTAGTCAGGCTTTAGAACTAGTACTGAATTCCTAATCGCCTCCGAGCCGTTTTCGGCTATAAGAATCATCGGAGTCATATTCACCTGATATTCGCCCGTTTGGAAGGGAAAAGATAAGTTAAGTGAGGTTAAGTGAAGATTTTTTCGAAAATTAAGCTAAAAATCTATTGACAATCTATTATTACTATGCGAACATGTTAATTTAGGCTGGGATCAGTTTATTTTTTAGTAGTGAAACTGTACTTGGGTAGCTATGGAAGGTGACTAACTCGAGATAATCACAATTTAACAAACTTTGGGGGGCGATGACTCATCAGCATTATTTGGTCACTTGGCTGATGGTGAGCCAGTAGTGAAACCGACCCATTTCAACGGTCGGTTTTTTATTTTTATATGGAAAAAGGGGGCAAAGCATTCCAGGGTTCCATAAATGACAGCCAACGGTATTAAAGCAGCGCAGACGGAGGGCATAACAATGTTATTGAGTAACATACATCGAGGGGTAGCAGTTGCAGTTCTAATAATGTTTTGCTTAGCAGTATCGGCCCCAGTGGCGGCATTAATAACAACGCAAACTTTAGATCCGAATAGCCAGGGTTACTCCAATCAGCTAGTGAGAGTTCCACTTGGTCTTCCTTCTTCAAACTGGCAGGTCTGCGCAGACAACACTCTTAATACCTTCGTCCGAACCCAGGATGATGACTGGCGGAATGATTTGTATAACCTTTCCGACACTAGTCTAACGGGCACTATTAAATCATTAACCGTTCATATACAGGCTTCTGCCCTATTTGATCCGAACCAGCCCGAGCCCGGTGCCCGCACTATCATCCGCACCAACAGTAATAACTACTTCGGTACACCAACTACATTGGCAACAAGCTGGACTTCATATTCTACAACTTATACTACGAATCCGAGCACTAGCGCTCCCTGGACATGGGATGAGATAAATTCTCTACAAGCGGGAGTCTCGTTACGGCGCTCAGGTGTTACGGGTATCCTTTTACCCGTCCCCGCCCCTTCAAGAACTACCAAAGTTTGGGTCACAGTCGATTACTGTATTCCACCTGATGTTGACGGCGGCGATGGCCTTCAGGTCTGCCAGTACGGCAATCCCATAGACCTTAATAACACCGGCGAATCTCCCTCAGGTGGTTCATGGAGCGGAACCGGTGTCTCGGACTCCACCTTCGATCCGACTGGCTTATTGCCGGGCCCGTATACCGTCACTTACACGTGGACTAATCCATCTAAAGGTTGCTCAAGCAGCGATAACAAGACTGTAACCGTAAACGCTGGGCCTACGGCCAGCGCCTCAAGCAATTCTCCCGTCTGCCTCGGCCGAACTTTACAATTTACTGGAGGCACTGACGGCATGTCCTCCTATCTGTGGACAGGACCTGACGGCTTCTCTACTTCGGAACAGTCCCCGTCGATACCCAACGTCACCCTGGCCATGGCCGGCGACTATACATTGACCGTAACCGACGGCAACGGCTGTAGTGACAACGCTACAGTTTCGGTTAGCGTTATTCAGTGCGGCGGTGGTGGAGCTTCTGGAGGCATAGCCGGGGGCCTGCCGGCATCGTTTGTCAGCTGTCCCATGACACTGGTTGCCGATGTCCAGGGCAATATTACCACCGCCTCTATGACTAGGGACGGAGTCCTGTGCAAAACCTGTCTGGCACAGGATGCAGCAGATCAACAAACGCTTGAATTAGCTAAGGATACCAAAGTAGCTCTCTCAGACAACAGGATACCGGCCCTGCTGAGATTTAGTAAAGCATCCGTCACACCACCGGCTCCTCAGAACAGTGTGATAGTTGGGCCTACCTACGAAATCAATGCCTACACCTCTACAGTGGACACAATTTCGTCACCGATTTCCATCTCGCCGGCTGCTAAACTTCTTTTGACTTACGACCCGGAAGAGTTGCCTGAGAATACTACTGAGGTATTTATCGCCACTTATGATACCGAAGAAGGCTGGCTACCTCTGGACATGGTGCCCGGTGTAGTTGCTGAAATCGGCAAAGCACAAGGGTTGGTAAACCACTTCACTATCTTTGCCGTCGTGGCCAAACTGGAAATGCCAGAGCCCGCCAAGTTCGAAGTGAGCAACTTGATAGCTAGTCCGTCCCAGCTTAGACCTGATCAGGAATTTACGATTAGTCTGGACCTGACAAATACCGGTGGCACCGCTGGGAACTACGACCTCGAATTAAAAGTCGACGGCACAATCATATCAGAGCAACATATAAACCTGGAAGCCGGTTCAAGCCGGACAGTGAGCTTTACCACGACCGCTGCTACTACCGGCATGCATCAAGCACAGGTTGATGGCCTTACTGTCGACTTTGAAGTAACCAGCCCTCCCAAACTCAATGTTCCGCTCTGGTGGTTCATGGGCGGCGTAACATGTTTGGTTCTACTGGGTTTCGTTCTCTTCATTGTCCTAAAAAGATAGCGGACTACACAGCTCGCTGCCTGTCCAGATCTAAATTCCGTGTTCGGCCATTGAAGTAATTCCTCCTCTAGTGTGAAACGTGTCCACTTGTTGGCCGTCTCCCACGGCGCTATAATTCATGTGCTATGCATTACGGTCGTCTCATAGCTAAATTCGGCACAAATCTGCTCACTGGAGGTACAGGCAAACTCGATATTAATATTATGTCAAGTCTTATGGAGCAGGTGGCCAAACTGCACTCGAAAGGTCATGAGATAATAATCGTGTCATCAGGCGCGGTTGCTGCTGGCAGACAGAAATTAGGACTGGCCAAGGAGCAAAAAGACATCCCATTTAAGCAAGTCCTGGCCTCCGTGGGGCAAAGTCAGCTTATGAATGTTTACGAACAGCTCTTCAGTAAGCATAAAATCATAGTAGCACAAGCACTGCTGACTAAGTCTGACCTGATTGACCGGGCCGGTTACCTGAACGCCCGCAATACGCTCTTAGCCTTGATGGAACTGGGCATAATCTGTATCGTCAATGAAAACGACGTCGTGGCTACGGACGAACTCGGGGAGCTAACTTTCGGAGATAATGACAATTTATCAGGAATGGTAGCCAACCTCGTCGACGCCGACCTCTTAGCGCTTCTTACCGATATCGACGGCTTGTATGATGCAGACCCCGAGTGCAATCCCAGGGCTAAGCTCATTCCTAGGGTTGACAAGATCGATCAAGAAATAGAACGTGCAGCTGGAGATACCACAAAAGCCTGCGGAGTCGGGGGCATGATAACCAAGCTGGAAGCAGCCAAACTGGCAACCACTTCGGGGGTTACCGTAGTCATCGCCAATGGACGTGAGCCCGATGTACTGGAGCGAATTTCACTGGGAAAAAACATCGGCACCATATTCCCGCCGCGTGCCAGCAAACTGGAAAGTAAAAAACGATGGATGCTGAGCGGTCTGGCCTGCAAAGGCAAGCTGATAATAGATGATGGCGCTGCGTTAGCACTTAAAAAGCAAAATCGCAGTCTGTTGCCCGCCGGCGTCGTCGGCGTCGAAGGAAAATTTGAGCGAGGCGATGTGGTGAATATTTACGATTCTAAGGGCAACCATCTTGGCTGCGGTATGCCTAACTACACATCTCAAGATATTACCACCATAAAAGGCGCTCATTCGGAAGAAATCTCCAGCCTGCTTGGCTACGAATACGGAACTGAATTAATTCACAGAAACAACATGGTGCTTATATAAGGAGACACATGAAATCTGGCGTCACCGAGCTCAATGAAAAAGGCAAGGCAGCTAAGGCGGCATCGAAGAAGCTGGCTTTCTTACCTACGGAGATAAGGAACAAAGCTCTCCTGGCAATCGCCGACGACCTCAAAACCAGGCGGAAGGAGATTCTGGATGCCAACAGCCATGACTACAAAGAATCCGAAGCCGCCGGCATGAGTGCCGTCATGCTTGACCGATTGATGTTAAACCAAAGCCGTCTGGACGGCATTGCCAGCGATGTCAGAACCGTTGCCTCTCTACCCGACCCCGTTGGCGAAATCATAGAAGAGCGCACCCTACCCAATGGTCTGCAGATCAGCAAGAAACGGGTACCGCTGGGCGTTATCGGTGCTATTTATGAAAGCCGCCCTAACGTCACCGTAGACATTTCAGTGCTCTGTCTAAAATCGGGGAACGCGGTAATACTGCGGGGTGGCAAGGAAGCGCTACGCTCGAATCTGGCTCTAGCCGGAATAGTTCAGCAAGCCGCCTATAAAGTAGGAGTACCCCAGGGTGCAATACAAATAATTGAGTCGACTGATAGGGCTCTAGTCGATCACATGCTTACAATGAAAGGCACCATAGACCTGTTAATACCACGGGGTGGCGCTGGACTGATAAAGTCAGTTGCTGAAAATGCAACCATGCCCGTACTGACCGGCGGGATAGGAGTATGCCATACGTACGTTGACAAAAGTGCCGACCCAAAAAAGGCAGTGGCAATCGCTTATAATGCTAAGGTACAGCGGCCTACAGTCTGCAACGCGCTGGATACACTCCTGGTGCATGCTGCCATCGCTCCCAAGTACCTACCCTTAATCGCCTCTGAATGGGCGAGAGCAGGCGTAGAGATGCACTGTGATAAACGCACGTTATCCATTCTCGGTCCACTGCCATCCGTAAAGCTCGTGCCGGCTAAAGCCGATGACTGGGGCAAAGAATTTCTGGCCCTCATCGCAGCAATTAAAATTGTCGACTCCTTGGATGAAGCTCTTGAACATATCGAACGATACGGCTCAGGGCACTCGGAGGCAATAGTTACAGAAGACAAGGAAGCAGCCCGGCGCTTCTTGAATGAGGTGGATGCCGCCTGTGTCTATGCCAACGCCAGCACGCGGTTCACAGACGGCGGTCAATTCGGCCTGGGAGCTGAAATAGGCATCAGCACACAAAAATTTCACGCCCGTGGCCCGATGGCATTGAGAGAAATAACAAGCTATAAGT
>CAYPRI010000004.1:0-11773 GCA_964413085.1 uncultured Dehalococcoidales bacterium | reverse complement strand
CAAAAATTTCACGCCCGTGGCCCGATGGCATTGAGAGAAATAACAAGCTATAAGTGGATTATTATCGGCGACGGCCACATCAGGCCTTAGTCTATTCCAGTTAAAACTGCTTCCTGGATTTTGAATAGCTGTTTAATGCCCTTTTCGGCCAGCGCCAGCAAGTTGTCAACCATCTGTTTTGAGAAGGGCTTGCCTTCAGCCGTACCCTGAATTTCTACAAACTCGCCCTTATCGGTCATTACCACATTGAAATCGACGGCTGCCTTATAGTCCTCTTCGTAGCACAGGTCAAGCAGCGCTTCCCTACCCAGGATGCCAACGCTGGTGGCGGCCACCGCCCCTTTTAGTGGAATAGATGATAATATTCCCCGGTGTTTTAAATTATGCAGTGCCGCAACTAAAGCAACGTAGCCGCCGGTTATGGCTGCGGTACGGGTGCCACCGTCAGCCTGTAACACGTCGCAGTCGACGGTGAATGTTCTTTCGCCAAGCACCGTCAGGTCGGTCACTGCCCTCAGACTTCTGCCGATAAGCCGCTGTATTTCCTGATTTCTGCCAGCAGTTCTCTCTCCCGAGATACCTCTGGGCGTACGTGTCAAGGTTGAGCGCGGCAGCATAGCGTATTCGGCTGTTACCCAGCCACTACCCTGACCCTTAAGGAAATTTGGAACTCTGTCCTCCACGCTGACCGAGCACAGTACCCTGGTCCGGCCCAGCTCTATTAATGCCGAACCCTCGGCAAATGCCTGATAGCCCAGGACGATTTCTATGGGTCTGATCTCATCGCTGGCACGGCCATCTATTCTTTTCATTCGAAACTACCATTCCTCATCGGCACAGTATAGCATTGATATTTCGGCTTAACAATGCCAGTCCCAACTGATTATCCCTCTCACCCCACCCCAGAGAATAGGATTGAAGTGAATTGACCTCTTGCATCCAGCGATGCTACCATGTCTAATTACACCTTGAACGATATAAATCTCTGGGCACTCGGTGGCACAGGAATATTTGCCGGCTTGCTGGGCTCGATGTTAGGGGTCGGCGGCGGCATAATCATTGTGCCTGTGCTGACACTGGCTTTGCATTTACCGATACAAATAGCTATTGGCAGCAGCCTTGTGGCCATCGTGGCTAATGCCTGCACCGCGGCCGGCCTTTACACCAAAGCTGGAATGACCAATGTTAAATTGGGTCTACTTCTGGAGACTGCAACTATACCCGGAGCTATCATCGGCGGCTTTGTAGCCGTCTTAATACCTGCTTCTATCTTAAGCGCCCTTTTTGGTGCCGTGCTCATCTACGTGGGCTATACTATGGTGGTACGTAACTACTTCGAAACTCAAGATGCGGAAACCGAGCTTCCAGTCCTCTCCAATAAACCAGTATCAGATTTATCAGCCGCTTTATCAGACTCTTATCACGATGAGACACAGAACAGGGTTGTTAATTATAAGGTAAAGCGCACACCTATCGGCTTGGTCGCCGGTTTTTTCGCCGGTGTCCTTTCGAGTTTACTCGGTATAGGCGGCGGTATAATAAAAGTGCCGGTAATGCACCTGGTTATGGAGGTACCGATGAAAGCGGCTATCGCCACCAGCACCCTGATGATTGCTCTAAC
This sequence comes from uncultured Dehalococcoidales bacterium, assembly GCA_964413085.1. Taxonomy (GTDB): domain Bacteria; phylum Chloroflexota; class Dehalococcoidia; order GIF9; family UBA5629; genus 9FT-COMBO-48-23. The sequence goes on along the minus strand of CAYPRI010000004.1, from coordinate 10,152 downwards.
CGCCGCTGCCGGCGCCCTTATTTATCAATATCATGGCAATCTACAACCATTCGTCATCGCTCCGCTTGTTATCGGCATTGTATTAGGCTCCAGAGCCGGCGTCGAACTAACGAAAAAGACGCATGGAGTATGGCTCAGACGAATATTCGGTATTTTTCTCTTTCTGGTAGCCGTACTTATGTTTCTTAAAACGGCAAATATAATATGAGGAACCGGGACAAGACAGTGAAAAAATCAAAGTGGGACGAGGTCCGCTTAAAAAACTGGACCAGCCTCGCTTTCCGGGTTGGGATTGCAATATCCCTGACGCTCATTGTTGTGGGCTTTATTATTCTCATCTACATATCCGGTTTTACCAATATACAGCCACTGGTCAGATTAGAGCAGATACCGGCAGCCATAGTTATCAGCCTTGGAATCCTGTTCCTCTTACTCACACCTATCGTGCAGGTCCTGCTATCGGTTATTTTTTTCTCAAAGAACAGGGACAAACTGTTTATCGGCATATCAATAGCCGTTCTCTCTCTGTCTGCTGTAAGCTTAATCCTGGCGCTGCTCTAAATTGACCGACAGGGATAGCTATGCTATGATTCCCTCAGATGTCAGCGCTTACTCGGCTGAACGAAGAAATCGAACGCTGCCAGAACTGCGAGTTAGGCAAACACCGCACCAGAGCCGTGCCCGGAGAAGGGCCCGAAAATGGGATTCTCCTCTTCATCGGTGAGGCGCCCGGATGGCATGAAGACCAGCAAGGGCGACCGTTCGTCGGTCCCGCAGGAAAATACCTAGAGGAATTACTCGCTTCTATAGGTTTTAAGCGTGAACAGGTATTCATCGCCAATGTTATTAAATGCCGGCCGCCGTCAAACCGGGACCCCCTGCCAGGAGAAATTCAAGCCTGCAGTAAATGGCTGGCAAGCCAGATCGAAATCATCCAGCCCAAGATGATTGTTACACTGGGTCGTTATTCAATGGCGAAATACTTCCCCAACCAGAGCATAAGCCAGGTACATGGAAAGGCTAAAAGGCAGGATAACGTCATTTACTATGCCATGTATCATCCGGCTGCGGCTCTCCACCAGGGCAGCCTGAGAAAGACCATAGAGTCCGACATGCTGAAAATCCCACAAATTTTAGCTCAGACCGAGAAATTGGCGGAGCAAGAAGCTGAACCAGAGCAGCTAAGCTTGTTCTAGATACGACATGAGCAAACAAAAACTCCGGATTATCCCCCTCGGCGGACTGGGCGAAATCGGTAAAAACATGATGGCTATCGAATTCGCCAATGATATCATTGTAATCGACTGCGGCCTTATGTTCCCCGAGGAGGAAATGCTGGGCGTCGACCTGGTCATACCGGACATAAGCTACCTGTTGGAAAGACGAGAAAAGCTGAGAGGAATAATCATAACCCACGGCCATGAAGACCACATCGGTGCTCTGCCCTACATACTGCCCGAACTCGACGTACCCGTCTACGGCACCAAGCTTACCAATGGCCTGATCTCAGTCAAGCTGAAGGAACATCGGTACCAGAAGAAGGCCACACTCAAGACAATACAGCCCGGCGTTAAATTTACGCTGGGTAACTTCAAAATAGAGCCATTCTCGGTTTGCCACAGCATCCCGGATTCACTTGGATATGTTATTTATACACCCATTGGCATTGTCGTCCACAGCGGCGATTTTAAAATCGATTATACGCCAGTCGATGGCAGACCAACTGAACTGGCTAAACTGGCTCAGTTGGGAACAGAGGGAGTCCTGGTGCTCCTGGCTGATTCTACTTATGCCGAATTGCCAGGATACACCCCATCAGAGACAGTTGTGGGTGAAACACTGGCACGAATTGTGGCTGATGCTCCAGGAAGAGTTATCATCACCACCTTCTCTACATTAATCTCCCGCATTCAGCAGGTAATCGATGCCGCAGTCAAGCACAACCGACACGTATTCGTCATCGGACGTAGTATGAGAGATACAGTGCGTATTGCCACCGAGCTGGGTTACCTCAATTCTCCACCGGGCACATTGCGACGCTTCGATGAAATCCACCGCTCTCCGCACAACAAAATAATCCTTCTAACGACAGGCAGCCAGGGAGAGCCGACTTCAGCACTGGTCCGTATTGCTAATCGAGACAACAATCAGGTTAAAATTATCCCGGGAGACACAGTGATAATGTCGGCGACGCCGGTTCCGGGTAATGAGGCACTGGTCAACAGAACGGTTGATAATCTCTTCCGCCAGGGCGCAAACGTGGTGTACGAGAAGTTAGCCCAGGTACACGTCCACGGACATGGCAGCCAGGAGGAGCTGAAACTTCTGCTAAGCATGGTCAGGCCTAAGTTCTTCGTTCCCATACATGGCGAATACCGTCATCTCAGCCTTCACGCCAAGCTGGCTAAAAGCCTGGGGATGCCCGAAGATAACATCTTCGTAATGGAGAATGGAAATATACTCGAACTGGACCGTGAAAAGGGCAGGATAACTACAAAACTACCAATCGGAAACGTGTACGTGGACGGCCTGGTTATGGGAGACCTAGCCAGCGTTATCCTCCGTGATCGAAGACTGCTTTCCCGCGACGGTATTGTAGTTGTAATTGTGGCTATAGATAAAGAAACCGGCAAAATCGTAGGCAGGCCTGACATCGTATCCAGAGGTTTCGTGGATATGAAAGAGGGAGAGACTATACTGGAACAGGGAAGAGACCTGGTAAAAACTGCGCTCGACCACAGCAGTGGTCTGCCACTGGAATGGAGCTACATTAACACTAAAGTCAAGGATACCTTGAGCAAGTTCTTTTTCGAGCAGACACGTCGCCGCCCTATGATTCTAACTGCGGCTTTAGAAGTCTGATTAAGCATGGCAAAGAAAAAAACAACCAAGCCTTCTGATAGCAGCAAGGGCAAGAAAAAAAAGAGTTATGCTGCCCCTATCTTAAGGCTGCTTCTGGCAATAGTAATCGTAGCGCTTATTATCTGGTTCTGGCCCAATATTTCCAGCTGGGCTTCAACTTCGTGGAGCGACTTTTCAGATTGGACGGCACATATCTGGGAAGGGCTGCTCGCCCTGTTCGGCCTGGGTTTAATACCTACGGTAGCATTTATCGGCGTACTCATCTGGATGATTGCCAGCGGAAAGTTCTGGCTCTTCACTAAATACTGGCAATGGTGGCTGGGCGGAATTCCTTTAGCCTTTGCTGTCTGGGGAATACTGGCCTTTTTCAGCCCTGGCACCGGCGTAGTAGGCGAACATTCGCTTGGAGGCGACATCGGCAGAAGTATTATCACCGAAGACTATTTCATTTCAGCTCTAAGACTATTTGGCCTCGTTTTTCTGGGCATTTTGATTATCGTCCCGCGCTGGACATGGCGAATGTTGAGCGGCTTGTTCACAGCTATATTCAAAGGCATTGGCAAGTTCTTTGTAATGATATGGCAGGCTATAAAACGGGCCAGTCAACGTCCGGCCAAGGTCGAACCGGAACAAACTCCAAGGGAAATCGAATATAGTAAGCTAGAGCCCATCAAAGAAAAAGAACCGATAGCCGAACCGGCTCCGATTATAAATGCACCCAAGGCTGCAGAAGTTACAAAACCTGAAGCCTGGGAACCGGGAAAACGCCAGCCTGTCCTCACTGCTGGGGGCTGGCAATTACCCCCTATAAACATACTGGACGAACCCACAGAGGTCGAGCTGAGTAAGACTGAAATTCAGAAACGTGCACAGCTTATTGAAGAAGCACTTGGCAGTTACGGCGTCGATGCCAAAGTGGTCCAGATAAACGTCGGTCCCACCGTAACCCAGTTCGGCGTAGAGCCCGGCTGGGACCGTAAATACAAGGAAATCAGAGAACGGGATAAAGACGGTGAAATTCAAGTCCGTACTGAGGAGATATCGAAAACCAGAGTCAAAGTGGACCGTATAAGCGCTCTGGCCAGCGACCTGGCTTTGGCCCTAGCCGCGTCAAGTATAAGAATAGAAGCACCAGTACCCGGAAAATCAATTGTTGGCATCGAGGTCCCCAACACGTCATTCGGCCTGGTCAATCTTAGAAGCGTAATCGAGTCTGCCTCGTTTCAAAAAGCCAGCACTAAATCGAAGCTGGCACTGGCTCTTGGCAAGGGCGCCGGTGGTGAAACAGTAGCTGCCGACCTGGCTCGAATGCCTCACCTGCTCATCGCCGGAGCTACCGGCAGCGGCAAGACCGCCTGTCTTAACTCTACTATCTGCTGTCTGCTTTTGCATAATACCCCTGACGACGTCCAGTTTATAATGATCGACCCCAAACGCGTCGAGCTGGTAAATTTCAACAGCTTACCCCATCTTGTAGCTCCCGTTGTTGTCGATGCTGATAAAGCAGTGCTGGCACTCCGCTGGCTTAACCAGGAAATGGACAACCGCTACCAAAAGTTCGCACAGGTCGGGGCGCGAAACATCGAAGGCTATAACAAGAACCGTCATTCGGGTGAATCAATGCCGTATATAGTGCTGGTGATAGACGAACTGGCCGACTTGATGATGGCGGCATTCGATGAGGTAGAGCGTACGTTATGCCGCTTAGCCCAGCTGGCGCGCGCCACAGGAATACATCTGATCGTGGCCACCCAACGCCCATCCGTCGATGTTGTGACCGGCCTGATTAAAGCCAATTTCCCCACCCGCATCAGCTTTGCACTCACCTCACAGGTAGACTCGCGTACCATACTCGACGCTGCAGGCGCCGAGAAGCTGCTTGGTAGAGGCGACATGCTGTACATGCCTACTGACGCTGCCAAGCCCAAGCGACTGCAGGGCACCTTTGTCTCGGATGCCGAAACCGAGAGGGTCGTCTATTTCTGGGGCAATCAAAAAAGGGCTGAGATGGAGCCAGTTCGATTCGAGGATATGAGCCAGCTGGCTTCAGCCGATAAGGGCAGCGAAGATTCCATGATGGAGGCCGCCCGGCAGCTGGCTAAAGAGCACAAATACATATCCACATCCTTCTTGCAGCGCCGGCTGCGCATCGGCTATCCCAGAGCTGCTCGTATAATGGAAAAGCTTGAGGAAGAGGGTTTCTCCAGAGAACCTACCGAACAGATACCTAAAAACCAACCTTAAACCAGTTAGCAGACTTACAGCTATTTTTCTTCGACAGTGATGCTGTCTATATGTACATCGACGGTAGGTGATGACACCTCACCTCCCGGAAACTGGGCTTTCACAGGTACATCCCCTATTTTCTGCACTACGTCGAAGCCGCCGGTAACCTGACCGAAGATAGTATATTTTTTGGGCAGTCTGCTGCTGAGATCGGATAACGTGATAAAGAACTGGCTGCCATTAGTATTAGGTCCGGCATTGGCCATAGCCAGAATACCGGCAACATAGTTCTTAGTAACTTTTTCATCGGCAAACTTGTATCCTGGACCGCCAGCGCCGGTGCCTGTAGGGTCACCACCCTGAATTACGAAACCCTTCACCACGCGGTGAAACTTCACGCCGTTGTAGAAACCCTGGCGAGCCAAGAAAACAAAATTGTTCACAGTTAGAGGGGCATCCTTTGGAAAAAGCTCAATCTGGATGTCCCCGTAGTTTGTTTTAATCGTCGCCGTGTACTGCTTTTTCTGGTCTATCATCATCGATGGCGGACTTGACCACTGCATCAGGTTGCCTCCTTCTGTAGTCGACTCCGTCGGCGCAGATGTGCCACCAGTCGTCGGGCTGCATGCCGACGATATTACTGCTGCCAAGATAAACATTGCCGTGAAAAATTTACCAATTTTTCCCATATTCCCTCCATTATCAGGCAACTAAATATCCTCGTAAGTGTAGCAAAGCACCAGTTATTAGTCCAGACTTTTTAAGTAACTATTTCAGCATTGAGCGGTCTGTAAGTGATAATATAAATATAGGGAAATAAATATTTTTACACGGGTAGCTACACTTTTTTGGAAATACTGGCGGCGGGCGGCACTAGCTTATATTTGCCTGTTCGCTGGAGCCGCGCTGACCATCCTGATACCTCGCTTCACCGGCCAGGCTATCGACCTGGCACTCGGCTCAGGCCAGCACAGCACCATTGTTCTCCTAGCCCTAGCCATACTCGTAGCCGGTGTACTTCGCAGTCTCTTCAGCTACGGGCAGGGCTATTTGGCCGAGTTTCTGTCCAACAGAGTTGCCTACGACCTGCGCAATACGATTTACAACCGCCTCCAGACACTGAGCTATGCCTTTCACGACCGCGCTCAGACAGGGCAACTCATGTCACGGGCCACCTCAGACGTTGAAGCCGTCCGTATGTTTGTCGGTTTCGCCCTATTACGCGGCCTTTATTTTATGCTGCTTATGGTGGCCATAACCGTCGTTCTCCTGGTAATCAACTGGAAGCTGGCACTGATCAGCTTAAGCGTGCTGCCGTTTATCTCCTTTCGTACCGTTGCTATAAACCAGCGACTGCGCGTTCTATGGATAAAGATTCAGCAGGGCATCGGCGACCTCGGCACTATATTGCAGGAGAATCTGACAGGTATGAGGGTGGTAAGAGCTTTCGCTCGCGAGGAATTCGAGAGCCGGAAATTCCACGACCAGGCTGAAGTCATTTACAATCAGGAGATCGAAGCTAATAACTTGCTGGCATCAAACAGTCCGGCCATGAGCTTTGCCTTACTACTGGCGATGGGCGTTGTCCTCTGGTTCGGCGGCAGGCTAGTTATAGCCGGCAGCCTGACACAGGGCGAACTGGCGCAGTTCCTCATTTACCTGGCCATGCTCAGCACCCCGGTATATATACTGGGATGGCTGAGCATACTGTTCTCCAGAGCCATGGCATCAGGCCGGCGAATCTTTGAGGTAATAGACCAGGTGTCTCCGGTAAGGGAGAAACCCGATGCCATTGATGTTAAGGAAATAAAAGGAACAGTCCGCTTCGATAACGTTTCCTTCAGCTATGATTCCCACGGCACTGCCCTTAAAAACGTAAGTTCTGAGGCCCAACCCGGACAGATAATCGCACTCGTAGGCGCCAGCGGCAGCGGCAAGTCTACAGTAGCCAATCTGATACCGCGCTTCTACGACGTCACTGCCGGGCGCATCACTATAGATGGTACTGACATCCGCGATATGACGCTCGCCTCTGTAAGAAGACATGTCGGCATCGTCCATCAGGACACATTTCTATTCTCGGCCACCATAAGGGAGAACATCAGCTATGGAAGACCCGACGCCAGCCTGGAAGAAATAATGGAGTCGACCAGGACGGCACGTCTACATGACTTTATCATGAGTCTACCCGAGGGCTACGAAACCTGGGTTGGGGAACGAGGTATAACCTTATCCGGCGGTCAGAAACAGCGGCTGGCCATTGCCCGCACTATTTTGCTCAATCCAAGCATTTTGATTATGGATGACTCCACATCAAGCCTTGATGCCGAAACTGAATATCTATTGCAGCAAACGCTGGCAGAGCTACCGTCAGGCCGGACGACTTTTATTATTGCCCACCGCCTGCGCTCAGTACAGATGGCGGATCTGATTCTGGTGCTTAAAGACGGCGAGATTGTCGAACGTGGCAAACATGAAGAACTCATGACGAAAAATGGCTGGTATCAGCAGCTCTACGGTCTGCAATTTGAACAGCAAGAGGAATTTATCGAGCCAGCGGCACTGGCGCAAGTTGAGGAGGAGGTTGCTTCGGTCTTTCCCGAAGGAGACAGTCTCCAGACGACGCGTGTCAGAAGTGAACGACTGAGCAGCCTCCGCATATCGGACGACATCGTATTCGGCAAACCGTACGACTCCCACGTCGTTTCAAGGTTAGCCAAGTATTTCGCGACGTATAAAATTGCCTTACCGCTGACTATCGTAGCCACCCTTCTATATACCCTGACCATTGTGGCAAACCCGTATCTGGTGGGCGTAGCCGAAGACAAATACATCGTCGCCGGCAATCTAAGCGGACTAAACCTTATCGTCCTTCTCTTCATCGGTGTAGCATTGCTCAACGGCATGTCATATTACGCTCAAATAAGAGTTGAAGCCCGCCTGGGGCAGAGCATTTTGCTCAACTTGCGAAGCCAGCTATTCGACCACCTACAGCGTCTACCCCTGAAGTTTATAGAAAGCAACGAGGTCGGTCGCATCATGTCACGCGTGCAGGACGATGTAGGCGAGGTGGGCGACTTCCTTGATTCCGGTGTTTTCTGGGTAGCCGGCGAAATTATCAGCCTGATTGCCATCATAATCGCCATGGTTGCCATGAGCCTTAAGCTGGCACTGCTGACTCTGACAGTGGTACCCTTTCTCTTTACTATTCATAATGCTATGGCAAACCACTGCCCGACGCTCCTTTATCAAGGTACGGCAGGCACTGGCGCCGGTGAACGCCGCTCTACAGGAAAACATTTCCGGTGTGCGTGTCATACAAAGCCTTTCCCGCGAAGAACTGAACTCTCAACATTTCGAGCAGGTAAATTACAGCCATTTCGATGCCAACGTACAGACCGCCAAATTATCGTCGGTCATGATGCCCGGAGTGGAACTGCTCCTGGCACTCTCAACTGTCATCATAGTGCTTTATGGCGGCAGCGGGGTGCTAAACGGCACCCTTCTGGTAGGCACATTACTTGCCTTTATCCTTTATATGCAGAATTTTTTCGACCCCATCCGGTCGCTGACCATGGAATACTCGCAGCTCCAGATGTCAATGGCTTCTGGTGCCCGCATTTTTGAACTGCTTGACGTGAAGCCGGAAATAGCCACCGGCAAAATCAAACTCGGTCGAATACGCGGAGATATCAGGTTCGATGGCGTGTCATTTAGCTACGAGCCCGATGTTGAAGTGCTTCATGACGTGAACATGCACATACCCGAGGGAAAGACAGTGGCTCTAGTGGGGCCCACTGGCGCTGGAAAAAGCACCATCGTCAGTCTCGTAGCCCGCTTCTTCGATGTCGAAAAGGGGCGCATACTCATCGACGGCGACGATTTACGCGATATCGACATTACCGCTTACCGCCGTCAGTTGGGACTCGTGCTCCAGGACCCTTTTCTGTTCTCGGGCACGGTGCGGGATAATATACGCTACGGAAATCTCGAGGCCAGAGAAGATGAGATAATCAATGCCGCCAGGGCCGTAGGCGCTCACGATTTTATCCTCCGATTGGAGAAAGGATATGACACGAAATTGGAGGAGCGTGGACAAAATCTGAGCATGGGGCAGCGCCAGTTAATTAGCTTCGCCCGGGCTCTTCTGGCAAATCCGGCCATACTTCTGCTCGATGAAGCTACAGCCAGCGTCGACTCTTATAGTGAACACATTCTTCAGCAAGGTCTGCGGAATCTTTTAAAAGGCCGGACAACTGTGGTTATCGCTCATCGCCTGTCCACTATCCGCGATGCCGACCTTATATTGGTAATCGACAACGGAAAGCTTGTGGAGCAAGGGCGTCATGATGAGCTACTACGCCGGGGAGGCCTGTACGCTCGCTTATATGAAATGGTCTACGCGCCCCTGGCCAGATAACGACAAGACTGTCAATGAATTGTAAAATTTTCACGGACTCATAAAACATGAATAGTTTCATGCCTGCTGCCATTTGACAAATTATTTTTAGCGACCTATAGTTCAATTAGTCCACGGGCACGTGTGTTGTTACCTGATCGGTCGTTTCCTAAACAACCATGTTGCACCAAAGGGAGGCGTGAAATGTTAAAGAAAGTATTCGGACTCACTGCTTTGCTGCTTTTACTTACATTTGTCGGTGCAGCCTGTACACCTTCTGCCAGCGAGAAAGAAGTGCAAGACCTCCAATTTCAAGTGCAGCAGCTAAGCCTATCCCTGGCAACCACTCAAAGCAATCTGGCGGCCGCGCAAGCCGAGCTCCGAAGCTTACAAAACCAGAGCGACCAGCTTCAGAGCCAGCTTAATCAGGAGTCCTCTGAATGCACTACCTGCGATAAAGCCGCGCAATCCTGCGTTATCAGCCCATCCGGATGTGTATTAACAACCAATTACTGCCCAAACCCCTGCACGCCGACGGCTTATTATCCATGTGGTCCCTGTTACTATTTTACCCCGACTAATTATTGTAATCATTTTCCCTGGATATACTTTGCTCACTTTCACCACCCGCACCCACCATGCCCTCCACCACCTCCTCCACCTGT
>CAYPRI010000003.1:33128-56957 GCA_964413085.1 uncultured Dehalococcoidales bacterium | reverse complement strand
CAGAAGCTGGTCGGGCGTGACATAGTAAATATCGCCGACGTCCTTTATCAGGCTGGCATCGAACAACGTCTGCGACATCATTTCACCGATGCCTTCGATATCCATGGCGCCGCGGCTGACGAAGTGCTTTATTCTTTCCAGCGCCTGTGCCGGACAGGCGGCGTTGGTACAGCGATGCATAGCCTCGCCTTCGGGCTTTATTACCTCGGCGCCACATACCGGGCAGCGTCTGGGCATGTGGAAAATTTTCTCTTTTCCCGTGCGCTTGCTGACTATCGGCTCCACGATTTCAGGTATAACCTCGCCGGCGCGCTGTATGACTACCCAATCGCCTATGCGCAAGTCTTTGCGGTGTATGTCCTCTTCGTTATGAAGAGCAGCGCGGCTGATGGTCACGCCGCCCACCTGGACCGGCTCGAGTATGGCATAGGGATTGAGGCTGCCGGTCCGCCCCACGTTGATGCCGATGTCCAGCAGCTGTGTAGTGCCCTGTACGGCTGGGAACTTGTAGGCAATCGCCCATCTCGGTTCCCGCCCTACGTATCCCAGCTCCGCCTGATAGGGAATGGAGTTAATCTTCACCACCACGCCATCGGCCTCGTAGGGCAGCGCTTCCTGGTTCTTGACCCATCTGGCGTAGAAGGCCTTGGCCTCTTCGATAGTGCCGACGTGGGTATTGTTGGGATTTAACTTAAAGCCCAGCGATTTCAGGTACTGCATGATCTCCCAGTGTGTGTCCGGGACAGACTTGCCTTCGGCCCAGCCCAGCCCGTAGATGAATATGTCCAGAGGCCGCTGCGCCGTTATCTTTGGGTCGAGCTGCCGTACCGAGCCGGCAGCGGCGTTTCTGGGGTTGGCGAAGAGAGGCAGGTCTTCCTTGGCTCGCTCTTCATTAAGCTTCTTGAATCCGGTTTTCGACAGGTAGACCTCACCCCTGACCTCGAACCTCGGTGGGGCGTCTTTGGGCACCGAGAGCGGTATGCTATATATCGTTCGCAGGTTCTGGGTAATATTCTCACCGCGGAAGCCGTCGCCACGGGTGGCGCCGACTTCGAGCAGGCCGTTGACATAGGTCAGGGCTACAGCCAGGCCGTCTATTTTAAGCTCGCAGACCAGGTCGGGCTTTCGGCCGCCCAGCAGGTTTGAAGCCCGCTTGTACCAGGCATCGAGCTCCTCATCGGTGAACGCGTTGGCCAGGCTGAGCAGGGGCTGGGGGTGCTCGACGATGCCGAAGGCGGCCACCGGCACCGCACCGATGCGCTGTGTGGGTGAGTTCGGTGTGACTAACTCCGGATGCTCGTCCTCGAGCTGCTTAAGCTCCCGCATGAGCTTGTCGTATTCGGCGTCGCTGATTTCAGGGCTGTCGAGCACGTAGTAGCGGTGGTTGTGGTAGTTAATCAGGTCGCGTAGCTTATTGATTCTTTGTTTAACTTCGGTTATGCCGGCCACGATAGCCTCGTTCATAGTATAACACGTTTTTAACCAGCTATTGCCAGTGCTGCTGCGGGACTGTTAGTCAGCCGGCGGCCCGAAAAATGAATGCCGGTGATATGAACTCCTCCATATTCCCGCTGGTTATTTGCTATAATTTGACGGTATACATAGATTAGGCGGTCATGGAAAGAGATTGTGATGCCTGAAGGCAATCGTAATAAGTCAACTGCTCCACTATCTACAAGCCGCCTGGAGGCTTTATCGGACGCTATTTTTGCCTTTGCCATGACGCTTCTGGTACTAACCCTTACTCTGCCGGATGCTACACAGACCAAGCTGGACCTGAGCCAGTTGCTGGCAGCCCAGTGGCCCAAGTTTTTTAATTATGCGCTCAGCTTTTTGTTGCTGGCCGTATTCTGGATTGTTCACCATCAGCAGTTCCGTTTCATACATCGCACGGACAGAAGCCATATCTGGATTAATATCGGCATTCTGATGTTCGTAGCCCTAATGCCTTTTTCCACCGACGTGACGGGTGACTACAGTGATAACACGCTGGCGCAGCTGCTGTTCAGCGGCAATCTGCTGATTTTGGGGCTTCTCTTCTTACTAAACTGGTGGTACGCCTGTTATCATCATCGACTTGTAGCCAAAGATTTGAGCAGGGAAACAATCGTAAGGGGCTTAAGAAGAGGTTCCGTTGTCCCTATTATCGCCTTTATTTCTATGGTCTTGTGCCTATTTATACCGCGACATGCACTTTGGGTGTATGTGCTGATTCCCATCGTTCAACTACATCCCTGGTTTCGGGAGCGCCGGCAAGAGGGCTGATCGTTCATATAAATGGCGCAATATGGACCAGCGCAAGAGGAGGTGGAAGATGGCTAGTATAATTGATTTGAGTGTACCTCTGGAGGACAGTCCCAGCGAACCACTGCCAGTCAAAGTCACACATGAACTTCATCAGCAAGCCGTCGAAATGATGAAGATTTTCTTCGGCTGCAGCCAGGAGGACCTGCCTCAGGGATTGGGCTGGGCCAATGACAGCGTGGTACTGAGTGCACACGCCGGCACGCATGTCGATGCTCCCTGGCATTACTTCCCCACATCCGAAGGAAAAAGAGCCAGGACAATCGACGAGATGCCACTTGACTGGTTTTTTCATGACAGCGTGGTGCTGGATATGAGGCACAAGCCGCGCGGCTCTGCCGTTAGTATCGACGACCTTAAGGCGGGTTTAAAGAAGATAAATTACAGAATTAAGCCTTGGGACATCGTCATGATACAGACGGACGCCGATAAATTGTGGGGTAAGCCGGAGTATTTCGATGCCGGCTGCGGCATGACCCGTGAATCGACAGTGTGGCTCATAGAGCAGGGCGTCCGCGTCATGGGCATCGATGCCTGGGGTTGGGACCGCCCCTTCTGGGCGATAAAAGAGGAGTTCGCCAGGACCGGCGACAGGGACGTGCTCTGGGGTGCGCATTTCGTAGGTAAGGATAAAGAATATTGCCACATAGAGAAGCTGGCTAATCTTGACAGGCTGCCGAAGCCATTCGGTTTTAAGGTGGCCTGCTTTCCGGTTAAGCTCACCAGCGGCTCCGCCGGCTGGGCCCGTGTGGTGGCTATTGTGGAGGACTAACTGCTGAGTCCGCAGCAGTATCATAATGTCCTAGTACGTTGGCGAGATTATCCAACCTGTAGCCTCTTTTCTCTCTGGCAAATCGAAGTAAAGTATCTTGAGCTACGGGTCGTAAACCGCTAAAATTGATACGTTTTTTATATAACATGGTTACATACGATTGTGAAGAGCCTGTAACATGGTAGAGACATTTTTATGTCCGAAGTGCGGGAAAGAAAATGTTATGGGCTACCGTTTCTGTGTGACGTGTGGGACGCGACTGGTGGCGGCGATTGAGCGGTCGAATAAAGTCTGTCCTAAATGCCGGTCCCAAAGTCCATCAGACTACAAATTCTGCGGCAGCTGCGGCGCCAAGTTGAACGCCACGTGTCCAAACTGCGGCGCTGATGTTCCTGTTGATTCCAGATACTGTCCCAACTGTGCCTTTCTCTGCGGCGAAGGCCGGTACTTTCCGGATTAGGTGTATTTCAAATGAAAACCGGGCCACCGCTATGGTATACACTGCAAGCAGTTTTAAGTTGGATACTCGAAGAGATTCTGCTGGCGGCCATTGTCCTATGGCTGCTGCCCCACTTTTTCAACCTAAAATTACCGCTGTGGGTTCTGGCTGTCCTGATGATAGCTCTGGCTATCTATTCCGGTTTCATGTATCGGTTTGGCCGCGCCACCTTCTTCATAAAGCCCAGGGTAGCGGCGGACAATATCGTCGGCAGAGTGGGCACCGTGACCGCTCGCCTGGCCCCGGAAGGTTATGTCAAAATCCAGGGTGTGCTGTGGAAAGCGGTGTGCCCGGGGCTTGAGCTGGATGTTGGTGACGAGGTTGAGGTCACAGGCATACAAGGATTGAGACTTGTGGTCAAGCCCAGAAAGGAATAAATATAGGGCAGATACAGCTCTAGATATAGTCCGAATACTCTCCATCAGCGAGATTCTTCGGTCGTTCCGATTGTATCAAACTTCCTCTAAAAGAGAGACTGTTGACAATTGTTGATTCTGATGTATAATTAAATTAACGATAACTATTACTAATAACGAGATGAGAAAAACAAGACAAAAAGATGCCATTCTTGAGGTTTTGAGGAGCACTACCTCACATCCGACCGCGGACTGGGTATACGACGAGGTAAGAAAAGAGATACCGAATATAAGCCTGGGGACGGTATATCGTAACCTAAGGGTATTATGCCAGCTAGGGGAGGTATTGGAGCTTGTGTTATGTGGTAACCTCAGCCGTTTCGATGCTCGAAATGATAATCATTATCATTTCCGATGTGAGAAGTGCGGTCAGGTTTTTGATGTCGACGAGCCGGTGAATGCTGAAATGGATAAGGCGGCTGCACGTAGGACAGGTTTTAAAATAAAATGCCATAGGCTGGAGTTTTACGGATTGTGCCTGGAGTGCCAGCTGGCCGAGGCTGTAGGAGAAAGTTGATGCCGAAAGCGGTGATAACGCTGGATGAACAGCAGGTAGACAGGCTGGAGCAGGCTATTGTAGACCATGACCAGAAGACTGCCTGGGAGCTACTGCTGGAAATAAGGGCTAAGGTTAAAGCAACTCAGAACACACAGTGCGGCGTGGAGAAACTGAGAAAACAGCTTTAGCCTGGACCGATTTTAGTAACCATCCCAAAATGTCATAAGTTTTTAACGTTTGAGCAATCGATTTTACGACAATTTAACGGCGGACAGCGCATAATATCGAAGATTAAATAGGGGAAGGGAAAATAGATATAAATTACGTTTGCTTGACAATGATAACAGCCCTTCCTATATTTAGTGTGGTATCAAAGTCTTTTATTTTGGTGGGTATATAGCTACCAGATAGTGAATCACGGGAGGCGAAATGGCAAAAGAAGTCAAACTCTACTCCACCGCTACCTGACCTTGGTGTATTAAGGTCAAGCAGGTGCTGGACGAAAACAAAGTGGTTTATAAATATCTTGATGTTTCCAGGGATAAAATTGCCCGCGATGAAATGGTGAGTAAGACGGGCAAACTTGTGGTGCCGGTCGTTGAAGTCGACGGTGAGGTTTCTGTCGGCTACGACGAAAAATGGTTGAAACAGAAACTTAACCTCTCCTAGAAATATCCCATAGTTAAAATCCGTGAAGCTGGCTTAATTAATCAGGGCAGTATCTTTAATTCAGGAGATAGTAAATGAGGTTGAAAGGAAGCCGGACGGAAGACGCTTTGCGCAAGGCGTTTGCCAGGGAAGTACACGTTCAAGCTGTTTACTCTTATTTCTCCAGCGCTGCCAGGCGGGCTGGACTAGACCAGATAGCCGATATGTTTCAGGGCACGTCGCAGAACGAGGCTGAACATGCCGAGCATGAGTTTAAATTTCTTGGCGACCTCGGCAATACCGAGTCGAATTTAAAGCTGGCTGTCGGGCGCGAACATGAAGAAGCCAGCCGGCTATATCCTGAGGCGGCACGAATAGCTGAAGAAGAAGGCTTCAGTGAAATCGCTGACTTCTTCCGGCGAATGGTGAAGGTGGAAAAAAGGCATGAGGAAAATTTTGAACAGCTCATTGAAGCCCTGAAAGAAAAAAGAGAACTGCCCGGAAGGACGGTAGGCCATTCGGCGGTGGAGATGGCGGAGCTGATGTTACCGCATCACAGCAATCCCGCAGGGGTTGTCCACGGCGGCGAGCTCATGAAAATGATGGATAACGCCGCCGGAGTAGTTGCTGCCCGCCATAGTCGAGCTAATCCGGTGACCGGCACTGTACATAACATTCGTTTCCTTTCCCCGGTTCGTGTGGGTGAGGTGGTCCTGATTCATGCCAGACTGACTTTTGTAGGGCGGACGTCTATGGAGGTTCGCGTGGAAATAGATGCTCAAAATCTCGACACTGAGGAACGGCGACCGGCGATGACTGCCCACTACATAATGGTGGCCACAGACTTAAAGGGTAAACCTGTGCCTGTTCCGCCGCTAATTGTGATTACAGAGGAAGAGGAAAGACTATTCGTCGAAGGCCTGGCCAGATATGAGGAAGTAAAGAAGCAGGCCAAGAAGTAGGAGATGTAGTAATGGGAAATGAGCAGAGTGGCGTAAGAAAAGTTTATCTGGATAATATGGCTACTACACCCGTATTGCCGGAGGTTCTGGAAGCCATGCTGCCTTATTTTCGCAAGGTTTACGGAAACCCGCAATCGATACATTCCTGGGGCGATGAAGCCAGGGAAGCCATTGAATCGGCACGAGAGCAGGTAGCTGCACTGGTCGGCGGCGACGCTGAAGGAATAATTTTTACTTCCAGCGGCAGCGAGGCCAATAACCTGGCCGTTAAAGGTCTGGCACAGGGTCAGATAGCCAAGGGCAAGCACATAATAATCTCGGCCATCGAGCATTTTTCAGTGCTGCATGCTGCCAGAACTCTGGAGAAGGCCGGCTTCGAGATTACCGAAGTGCCGGTGGATAAATACGGACTGGTCGACCCCGATGAAGTAGCCAGGAATATCAGGAAAGATACCATACTGGTTTCGGTTATGCACGCCAACGGAGAGGTGGGCACAATTGAGCCCATTGCCGAAATATCTAAAAAAGTAAAAGAGGCGGGCGTACTTTTTCATACGGATGCGGTGGCCAGCGCCGGCAGCATACCGGTCGATGTCAACAATCTGGGAGTAGACGCCCTGTCAATGGCCGGCAACGAGTTTTACGGGCCCAAGGGCTCAGGCGCCCTGTGGGTGCGCAAGAGGGTGCGCGTTATACCGCTCATGGATGGTGGTGTGCAGGAAGGCGGGCGCAGGCCGGGCACTGAAAACGTAGCTGCAATTGTGGGCATGGGCAAGGCTGCGGAACTGGCCATTAAAGATATGAAGGCCCGCTCGGCAAAATTGTCTGGATTGAGAGACCGGCTGTTAAAAGGTTTGCCGGAAGCCATCGACCGCGTGATTGTGACCGGCCATCCCACTCAGCGGCTTCCCCAGCATGCCAGCTTTTGTGTGGAATTTATCGAAGGCGAAGGCATGCTGCTATGGCTTGATCGAGATGGAATCGCCGTTTCCAGCGGTTCAGCCTGCACCTCCAAGGCCTTGAAGGCTTCCCACGTACTGATTGCCATGGGCTTTCCGCATGAGATCGCACAGGGCTCGTTGTTATTCGGCCTGGGAGTAGATAATGACGAATCGGATATAGATTACGTTCTGGAGAAGCTGCCTCCCATCGTTGACAGACTGAGGCAGATGTCTCCGCTATATGCCAAATTTATGAAAGAAAAGAGGTGAAGTCGTATGCCAGCATATAGTGAAAAAGTGATGGATCATTTCATGAATCCCCGAAATGTCGGGGAAATTAAAGATGCCGACGGTGTAGGTGAAGTGGGCAATCCCGTGTGTGGGGATATGATGACGTTTTACATCAAAGTAAAGGATAACCGTCTTGAAGACGTAAAATTTCAGACCTTCGGCTGCGGTGCCGCAGTGGCCGTTTCCAGCATAACCAGCGAGATGGCCAAGGGTAAGACGCTGGAGGAAGCCGTAAAAATCACACCGGCGCTGGTGGCCAAGGAACTGGAGGGCTTGCCCAAGAATAAATATCATTGCTCAAATTTGGGAGCCCAGGCGTTGCAGGCTGCAATTCGTGACTATGCTAAGAAGAAGGGAATCAAAATAGAAGGTCTACAAGAGAAAGGAGATGAAGATGAAGAAGGAGAAGAGTGTGAAGTCTGCTAAGAAATCTAGTAAAGATAAACAAACTCACAGGTGTCTATGCCCTTACTGTGAAGAAGAACTGGTTATCGCCAGTTGTCCTTTCTGCCAGGCCTGCGGGTCGGCAATCAGCTATTGCGTTTCCTGCGAAACGGTAGTCCCGGATATTAATGCCACCACCTGCCCCGAGTGCGGAGCACAGCTGAAGAAAGGGCGAAAGAAGTAGAAGGACAATTTTCAGGAGTAGAAGAGAATGAAAGCAGACGATACTCTGGATTGCCTGGGACTCTACTGCCCCATGCCAATCGCCAAAACAGCTCAGAAAGTGAAGCAAATGAAACCGGGCCAGGTACTGGAAATTCTGGCCGATGATAGGGGGATAAAGGATGACATCCCTAACTGGTGCAAGAGCACGGGCAACGAATGCCTGGGCGTAGAGGAGGAAGGCGGAGTCTACAAAGCATACGTAAAAAAGGCGAAATAGCGGCTGCGGAAATGAAAATAAATCAGGAACAAAACGTCACCTTGCAGGCGATTGAATTTGCCATCCAGATGGAAATCGACGGCAAAAAGTATTATTTGGAAGCCAGTCGGCGGAGCGATAATAAAGTGGGTAAGGAGCTCTTCCAGTGGCTGGCAGGAGAAGAAGACAAGCACCGCCGGATATTCGTCGGTATATATAACGCTATCCGAAAGCGAAAGGCATGGCCCGCAGACAGTATGAAACCTCGAAAAGGCGCCGTACTGGACACCGTGTTCTCTAAAGAGCTAAAGCTGTCCGCACCCACGGCAAAAGTCACCGATGGTGAGCTGGAGAGCATCGCCAAGGCCATGGAAATGGAGAATAAGACCAGGGAATTCTATAAAAGCCAGAACCAGAAAGCCGACTTTGATGCGGAAAAGCAGCTGTACGCAGCGCTGGCTGCCGAAGAGGAAGGCCATTACCTGGCCCTGGTCGACTATAGGGAATATCTGGTTGACCCGGCTGGCTATTTCCGTAAGGTGGAACACCATTCGCTGGACGGCGGCTAGAAAATGCCACGGGGGGCAAACGGATTTAAAAAATTCAATAGCTGCTAATCGCTCTTTCAACGGCAGTAATTGGGGAGGAGTAAATTATGAATCTGCAGGCGCTTCACAGGCTGAGCTACGGGATGTACGTTGTTTGTTCTAAAAAGAATGACAAATTCAATGGCCAGATTTCCAACACAGTTATTCAGGTCTGCTCGGAGCCGCCTGTTATTGCTATGGCGCTGAATAAGCAAAATTTAACCAATGAATACGTTGCAGCCAGTAAAGTTTTTACGGTATCGGTTCTTGCAGAGCAAACTCCTCTGAATTTAATAGGCAACATCGGTTTCAAGTCTGGTCGTGATGTTGATAAATTGAAGGGCGTGAACTACAAGATTGGTGAGACAGGAGCTCCCATTGTACTCGATAATACGTTGGCTTACCTCGAAGCCAAGGTTATCAGTCAAATGGACGTCAGTACCCATACTATCTTTGCCGGAGAAGTTGTGGCCGCCGAAGTGGTGAAGGAAGGCGAGCCCATGACCTATGCTTATTATCATCAGGTAAAAAGGGGAACGACGCCCAAAACGGCGCCGACTTATGTTGAAGAAAAAAAGGAGGAAAAACCTAAAATGTCCAAATATAAGTGTCAGGTTTGCGGTTATATTTACAATCCCGAATTGGGGGATCCGGATGGACATATAAAACCGGGAACGCCCTGGGAGAAGCTACCCGATGACTGGGTTTGCCCGGTTTGTGGTGCCACCAAGGATAAGTTCGACAAGATAGATTAATCCCATAGGGGAAGAACTGTGGCGGTAGATAGGAAGCAGTTATTGAAAGATTTGCTCAGGCGGCTGCATGAAGGGGCCGACCCCGAGCAAATTAAACAGGAATGCCAGAAAACGTTGGGCGATGTCCCGCCGACTGAGATGGCCAGAGTTGAGGACGAACTAGTTAAAGAGGGACTTCCGCGCGAACAACTGCAAAAGTTCTGCGACATCCACCTGGCGTTGCTCAAGGAGTCGTTGGCCAAAGAAGGCCCGCTGGCACCGGCAGGCCATCCCGTCCACATACTAACGGAAGAACACAAATTGCTGTTACAGTTTGCCGATGAACTGAAGAACGTGGCCAAAGAGTTAAAAGGGGCCGGTGGATATACCTCAGCCACCGATAGGATGGACCAGTTGGAACATGTTGTCAAGCACCTCCGGGATTCTGACAGCCACTACATACGAGAGGAGAACGTTCTATTCCCGTCACTGGAAAAGTATGGTATCAAGGAACCGCCGGCGGTAATGTGGATGGAGCACGACAGGATAAGAGAGATTAAAAAAACCGTTTACCGTATCGTAGATGGCTGCCAAAAAGTAGATTTTAATGATTTTGCCAAACAACTGAACGAGGTGGCTCTGGCATTGGCCGATATGTTATCCGGCCATTTCTATAAAGAGAACAATATTCTATTTCCCGCGGCGCTGGAGGTTATCGGAGAAGGCGAGTGGATTGAGATCAGGCGTCAGTTCGATGAGTTGGGCTACTGCTGCTTTACTCCGGAGCCGGCTAGGGTGGCCTTCGGAGAACTTAAAACGCGAGCTGCCACAACGGAGGTAAAGGGCATGATTTCTTTTGAGACCGGAAACCTGTCCAAAGAACAGATTGAATCTATATTTAATACTCTACCGGTGGATGTGACTTTTGTAGACAAAGATGACACGGTGCGCTTTTTCAGTCAATCCAGGGACAGGATTTTCCCCCGGGCCAAAGCCATCATCGGTCTAAAGGTCCAGAATTGCCATCCTCAAAAAAGCGTGCATGTTGTTAATCACATTTTGGAGGATTTTAAAAGCGGCAGAACGGACGTTGCTCAGTTCTGGATTAGTATGCAGGGCAAAGTAATACATATCCGCTATTTTGCTGTCCGTAGAGATGGTGATTATCTTGGCTGCCTTGAGGTCACCCAGGATATTACCGATGTAAAAAAAATCAAAGGCGAGAGGAGGCTTCTCCAGTATTAGGGAGGACGAAATGGGACCGAGAGAAATAAAGAAGGGCATCTATTTTGTGGGAGCGATTGATTGGGACAGGCGGCTGTTCGATTCGCTTATACCGCTTCCCGATGGCACCAGCTATAACTCATATCTGATTAAGGGAAGTGAAAAGACGGCGCTAATGGACACGGTGGACCCGACTATGGAGAAGGTGCTACTAAGTCATCTGGATGAGTTAAAAGTCAAGAACATAGATTATGTTATCGCCAATCATGCCGAGCAGGATCACTCCGGCACTATTCCACGCGTACTGGAAAGGTATCCCAAGGCCAGGCTGGTGTGCACACCGCGGTGTAAGGGTATGCTCATCGACCTGCTGCTGGTTGCTGAAGGTAGATTCATTACTGTTGAAGACAAGGAAACGATTTCGCTTGGAGACAGGACTCTGGAGTTTATCCATGCCCCTTGGGTGCACTGGCCGGAGACGATGCTTACTTATCTTAGAGAGGACAAAATACTTTTCCCCTGCGATTTCTTCGGCTCGCATCTGGCCACGTCCGATCTTTTCGTGACCGATGAAGGACAGGTCTATGAAGCGGCTAAGAGGTACTATTCAGAGATAATGATGCCCTTCCGCGCCAATATTCAAAAAAACCTGGACAAGATCAAAGACTACCAGATAGATATCATCGCTCCCAGCCATGGTCCTATGTACGATAGACCGGAGTTTATCATCAAGGCACATCGCGATTGGGCATTCTGCGAGCCTAAAAATATTGTCGTCCTGCCTTATGTCTCCATGCACGGCAGCACCCGTGCCATGGTGGCCCATTTGGTCGAGGCCCTGGCTCAGCATGGGGTGGCCGTGAAGCAGTTCGACCTGCCGGTCACCGACCTGGGCAAACTGGCGATGTCGCTTGTGGATGCAGCGACGATTGTAATCGGCACGCCTACCGTACTTGCCGGCCCCCATCCCGGGGCTGTGTATGCTGCCTTTTTGGCAAATGCTGTAAGGGCCAACGTTAAGTTTGCCTCAATTATAGGTTC
The DNA here is from genome assembly GCA_964413085.1 of uncultured Dehalococcoidales bacterium. Taxonomy (GTDB): domain Bacteria; phylum Chloroflexota; class Dehalococcoidia; order GIF9; family UBA5629; genus 9FT-COMBO-48-23. Next base: position 45,174 of record CAYPRI010000003.1, on the reverse strand, counting down.
CTACGGTTGGGGCGGCAAAACTGTAGAGCAACTTGTAGCCATGATACCCAACCTGAAGGTGGAATTGCTGCCGACCGTTATTGCGAAAGGATATCCCAGGGAAGCCGACTTTGCGGCTCTGGACAATCTGGCCGAGACCATTGCACGGAAACACAGGGAACAGGGATTCAATTAAATTCATTCCGAGCGGATTTGCTACCGCATGATTTAGTAGGAGCGATACAAAATGGACAAGAGTTATCGGGCAAAGCTTTGGGTGAATAAAAAGCCAGTTGAGATGAACCGCTTCGTAGAACAATTTCTATCGCACACTGTAGTTGGAGCTGTCACTTCACTCAAAGGTGTAGAAAATACGCAGAAATTGGAGATACATCAGAAAAAAGGCAACGTGGAAATAACCGTTAACGGAAATGATATTCTTCTAACACCTTTCCCGAACGACATTATATCGAGTACACTCACAGGGATGGTTTCTTCTTTGCGAGACGTAGAGAATGTAGACAGCATTGATATCAGTGTTGAGGTATTGAACGACTGAACTTCAGCTTGGAGTGGACATGCAACAAGATGACGACTACAAAAAGAAGATAGCCAGGCTGGCTGATTTAGTTACCTATCAGCAGGGCGCCGTGGTCAGCCGGGAGATTATGAACCAGAAGGCGGGCACTGTAACCGTGTTTGCCTTCGATGAAGGGCAGGGATTGAGTGAGCACACGGCTCCTTTCGATGCCCTGGTTTATCTTCTGGATGGAGAGGCGGAAGTAACCATCTCAGGAAGGCCTTTACATTTGAGCGAAGGTGAGATGGTTATAATGCCGGCCAATCAACCTCATGCGCTTAAGGCAATTAAGCGATTCAAGATGATGCTCACCATGATAAAGACTTGATGTCGGGAGCTGGAGAAATGGCGCAAAAGACCAGAGATAAAAAATTAGAGAAAATCCGTCTGCATGTCACCGGTATGACTTGCACGACATGTGCTCGCACCATCGGCAAGGGCCTTTCAGATACACACGGCGTAAAGAAGGCCGAGGTCAACTTTCCTACCGAGCAGGTATCCGTCGACTACGACCCGGAAAAAGTAGACCTGGCCAAAATCAAGGATACCATCCGGGAACTGGGCTATGGAGTTGCCACCAAGAAATCTATATTTCCGGTTAGCGGCATGACCTGTGCTTCATGCGTCAACCGGGTGGAAACCGCTTTATCTGCGGTACCGGGCGTGGTTTCCGTCAATGTAAATCTGGCTTCCGAGAAGGCTACGGTGGAATATACCGAGGATATGAAAGTGGCTGACCTGCAAAAGGCAGCAAAAGAGGCCGGCTATGTGCTTGGCCCGGAAGCGCAGACGCTGGAGGATGTTACCACGGCCTCGCAACGTGATTTAAAGGCGGTTCGAGACCGCTTTATAGTTGCCGTCGTTCTTGGTGCGTTGATCATGATTTTGGGCTTTATACCGGTGGTAATGATGCAGCCTTACATGCCTTACGTATTGTGGGCTTTGGCTACACCAGTGCAATTCTGGGCGGGCTGGCGGTTTTATAAAGGTGCCTGGGGCGCAGCCAGACATCGCACCACCGATATGAATACGTTGATCGCCGTGGGCACATCGGCGGCATATTTCTACAGTGTGGTGGCAGTATTGTTTCCGGCCGTCTTTACCGCTGCCGGTCTAGCACCGCATCTGTATTTCGATACCTCAGCGCTGATAATCGCACTAATCTTGCTGGGTAGGTTCTTGGAAACCCGTGCCAGGGGACAGACCTCCGAGGCCATAAAAAGACTGGTCGGCCTTAATCCCAAGACGGCAGTGGTGATACGTAAAGGCAAGGAGAAGGAGATTTCGGTGGAAGAGGTCAGGGTAGGCGATATCATAGTTGTCCGACCAGGCGAGCGGATACCGGTCGACGGTGTGGTGAAACAAGGTTATTCCAGCGTTGATGAATCGATGATAACCGGTGAGAGCATACCGGTGGATAAGAAGGCCGGCGATGAAGTAATCGGTGCTACCATAAATAAGACGGGTAGTTTTCAGTTCGAGGCCACCAGGGTGGGCAAAGATACGACGCTGGCTCGCATTATTAGATTAGTCGACGAAGCCCAGGGCAGCAAAGCTCCGATTCAACGGCTGGCCGATGTTATTGCCAGCTACTTCGTACCCGCGGTAATCGGCATAGCTCTGGTAACCTTTGTTATCTGGTATTTTTTCGGACCCCAGCCGGCATTGACCTTGGCCCTTCTTAACTTCGTGGCTGTTCTCATAATTGCCTGTCCCTGTGCATTGGGTCTGGCTACGCCCACGGCTATCATGGTGAGCACGGGCAAAGGAGCCGAGAACGGCATTCTTTTCCGGAGCGGTGAGGCACTGGAACGGGCTCATGGCATAGATATCGTATTGCTGGACAAAACGGGCACGCTAACCAGGGGTGAGCCTAAGGTAACCGACGTTTTGGCGGCAACGCCGTTTTCAGAAGAAGAAGTGCTCAGGCTGGCCGCTTCAGCCGAACGTGTCTCGGAACACCCGCTGGCCCAGGCTATTATCCAGGCTGCTTCTGAAAGAAAATTAAGAATCTCTCGCGCTTCAAAGTTCGTTGCCTTACCCGGGCTGGGCATAGAAGCCACGGTGAACGGCAAGAAGATTGTCTTGGGTAACCTCAGACTGATGCAGCAAAGGCGTATTTCTTTTAATAGCCTGGGCGAGAAGGCGGAAAAACTTTTTAATGAAGGCAAGACGGTAATGTTCTTGAATTCGGATGGCAAAGCCATGGGTATCATTGGCCTGGCTGATACGCTGAAACCGAATGCCAGAGAGGCCGTGCAGGCCATTCAGCGGATGGGCATTGAGACGGTTATGATTACAGGCGATAATAAACGTACCGCCGAGGCCATAGCCAGAGAGGCCGGCATTGAACGAGTAGTGGCAGAGGTGCTGCCCGAGCGCAAAGCTGAGGAGGTCAAGAAATTGCAGGACGGCCATATCGTCGCCATGGTCGGCGACGGCATTAACGATGCGCCGGCGCTAGCTCAAGCCGACGTGGGCATTGCCATAGGTACCGGTACCGATGTGGCAATGGAAACAGCACAGGTTACGCTGATGCGAGGAGACTTGATGGGTATTGTGACAGCTATTTCACTCAGCAAGAGGACGATAAACATAATAAGACAGAACCTGTTCTGGGCTTTTATTTATAACGTGGCGCTTATCCCCATCGCCGCTGGCGTTTTGTATCTTGTTTTCTCGCATACCGGTGTTCCCCTTGGATTGCGCCCCATATTCGGCGACCAGGGTTTCCTGAATCCTATCATGGCAGCGGCGGCCATGGCGGCCAGTTCAATTACGGTAGTGTCAAACTCGCTGCGCTTGAGGAGATTCAAGCCGGCAGAGACTGTTTAAATAATCTGAGGAGGTGACGGGATGGCTATAGATCCAGTTTGCGGGATGAAGGTGGACGAAAAGAAGGCTCCAGCGACCTCCGAGTACAAAGGTAAAAAATACTACTTTTGCGCTCTGGGCTGCAAGAAAGCTTTCGATCAGGACCCGGAGAAATACATTGGTAAGAAAAGGAAGTAAGACTTCAAAATTCACAGGACAATGCTCGTGCGCTGGTCGGCGACATTATTAACTCCATAAAATAATTTACAGGCGAGGGAAAATGAAAAAAGAAGAGATTATCGCTTTACTGAATGATGACCTTGAAGGCGAGCACGGCGCAATTATTCAGTATCTGGGCCATGCCTACGCTATCGGCGAGGGCGAGCTGGCCTGCGAAATCGAAGCCATCTCCAGAGAGGAGATGCGGCATCTTGACTGGCTGGCTGAAACCATCGTTGAACTTGGCGGCAAGCCAAGTATGAAAAGAGGCAAGATGCGCATGACAGGTAAAGCCGTTTCCGACTGGATGAAGAACGATGTGCTTCTGGAAGAGGATGCCATAACCATGTATAAGGAGCACATCAAAATTATCCCTGACCAGACCATCAAAAGACTGCTGAAACGTATACTCTCGGACGAGGAATCCCATCATGGCGATTTCAGCCATTTCGTTGACAAGGTTAAGAAGGAAGATGTTAAAGACCTCAGAGGGGACCGCAAGGACAAAGTCGCCGATATTCTAAACTGGGGTATCGAACATGAATACACGGTTATTCTGCAATATCTGCTGCATTCTTATCTGGCTACAAATGAAGAAATGAAACTGGAGATGCAGGACCAGGCTATTAATGAGATGCAGCATATGGGCTGGCTGTTGGAGAAGATGGTCAGCGGTAAAGGGAGTCCCAGAGTTGAGTTCACCAGGCTCGATAAGTCCGATAAGATGACTGATATGCTCCGTGCCGATATTAAAATAGAGAAAGAGGTGGCCGCCGAGTACGACCGTGCTGCCAGAGAGGTTAAGTCTCCCGACCTGAAAAAGCTGCTAAAGCGTATCAGGGACCACGAAATATACCACGTTGATGTATTCAGCGACTTGCTGAAACAGGTGGATAAGTCTTAGCATAATTAAATAGCTATTTATCGGGAGGTAGGGATGTCGTTAAAAGGAAAGCGTATTGCCATACTGGTGGAACAGGATTTCGAAGACGTTGAGCTGACTGAGCCTTTGAAGGCGATGAAGGAAGCTGGCGCTCAAATATTTATTGTGGGCAGCGGCTCTAAAACCAGCTATCAGGGCAAGAGGGGTAAGGCTACGATCAAGGTGGATATCGATGCTGATAAAGTGAGAGCCGAAGATTTCGACGCCATCATCATACCGGGAGGCTATGCGCCGGATAAAATGCGCCTGCACCAGCCGATGATAGACGTGGTGAAAAAGGCGAATGAGCTCGGCAAACTGATCGCCGCTGTCTGCCACGGGCCGCAGCTTCTTATCTCGGCCGGAATCGTCAGCGGTCGGCGGCTTACCTCGTGGCCTTCGGTGGCTATAGACCTCAAAAATGCGGGCGCGCTTTGGGTTGATGAGCCTGTTGTCAGAGACGGTAACCTCATCACCTCACGCCGGCCATCAGATCTGCCGGTTTTTAACCAGGCGGTTATTCAGGCGCTGGGCGGTTAATAGTTGTCTTTACCCGGGAGTGAGTCATGAGTAAGCTTGTTTTTTATACGCGTAATTCTAGTCCTGCGAATAATATGGTCATAAGAGCTATTATATGTCTTTCTTTGATATTAATAGCTATTATTGTAGCGAGTAGCTGTGGAACGGGCAGCACAAATCGGCTGCAATCGGTAGAAATAAAAGAGTATCAGGGAGAGAAACTGTCATCGATAAACGATTTTCGAGAAAACTCGATTAAAGGTCCACAGCATGTCGATGTGGATAACTATAGATTGAAAATTACGGGACTTGTCAAGAATCCAACGGAGTACACCTACGACGACGTTATTAACAAACACCGGAGCTATGAAAAAGTTGTTACCTTGGATTGTGTGGAAGGGTGGAGCGTCGTCATTCTATGGCAGGGCGTTCTGGTAAAGGACCTGCTGGCCGAAGCCGGGATTAAACCGGAAGCAAAGGTAGCCATAATTAAAGCTTATGACGGATATACTACTTCGCTTCCCGTCGATTACCTGATAGATAATAATATACTCATGGCCTACAAGATGAACGGCGTTACGCTGCCTCCGGAGAGAGGTTTTCCTTTTGAGCTCGTGGCCGAAAGCAAGTGGGGCTACAAATGGGAGAAGTGGGTGACGCAAATCGAGCTGTCCGACGACGTCAACTATCGCGGCTACTGGGAACAGCGGGGCTACTCCAATAACGCTGACATTAACCGAGACTTTTTCGGCGAATGAGAAACATATTGATGGAGAAGCCGGCGAAACAGCTGGTGCACTGGTCACTGCTGGCCGTCCTGGTTCTCTATGTTTTGACTGGCTTTGGTATAACAGCATACCGCGTTGTCGAATCTGTTACGTTTGGGCTTCTGGGCAAAGCTATGGCCTTTAAAATTCATGACAACCTGATAATTCCGTTAGTAGTTTTGATAGGATTACATATATATCAGCAAACTAATAAAGCCGGTAAATAATAACGGCAGGATTGAAAGTACAGACACGCATGACAGAATGATTTTAGGGGCAGGTTTAAACTTGAGCTAGGAGGTAGTAATGGATGAGAAATTGCAGCGGAATTTGTCATTAGCCTTATGGGCTTCTACGATTGCGGTTCTGGTGCTCATCATGTTGCAGGGCTTTAGCGGAAACTGGACAACTTACTTCCTGATTCTGCCGGGCGGGCCGGCTGATTTAAGCCAGGGCTTCATTGAAGGATTAGCGAAGCTGGCTATATATCATAAAATAATGGGATTTGTGACCGGCCTTGTTTCCATTCTGGTCCTCGTGATTGCCTTTGTAGGCCGGTCGAACATCTATGTGCGCGTTTTTGCGGTATTAGGGTTTATTATAGCCGCTCTTGCTGGCATGGGAGGGTTCCTTTTCGTTACCTCGGGATTTCAGGACCGCTGGGCGCTGGGCCAGATGGCAGATGCCTTCATCGGGGCTTTCGCTGCCTATTTCCTGCAGCTGTTCTTTATGAATAAGACTCCCAGGTTTCCCTGGATTTCGCGCGCTGGCTAGCGTAAGTGCCCTAGATTTTTGTGCTTCCTGACGTTGTTCTGGAGAGCTTAATATTTGGGAAAAACGGCGCTATTACTGGCGCAGTAGCTACCCAAACCCGTGGTTAACCCATGCAAATGTCCTCTTGACATCGCCAATAAAAGGTAGTAGAAATAGCGGGTGCGATTAATCCCCTGTATCTGAGATGGCTGCGATTTTTATTCAGGAGGTGGGAGATGAAGGGCAATCCCACGACTAAAAAGCAACTTTTAGATGAATTGAATTCACTGCGGAAGCGAATCGGCGAGCTGGAAGCGGTAGAAGCTGAACATAAACGTGCAGAACAGCGTATAAACATGCGCGATGAGATTGTTGAGAAGACGGTACAAATTTTGGAAAGCGCTATAGAGCCCATATTCATACATGACGCTAAAGGGTATTTCATATATGTTAACGAAGCGGCTGCCAAGTCGCATGGCTATACCAAAGAAGAGTTGCTGAAAGCTAACCTAAGACAACTTCGTGTGCAAGGCTCTAAGGAAGTGTTCCAGGCACAGATGAAGGAAATCGCCGAGGGGAAAGACCAGATTTACGAAGTAGAGCACCGTTGTAAGGATGGCTCGGCACTGCCGTTGGAAATTCATACCCGTGCTGTAGAGATCGATGGGAGCACTGTTCTGTTCAGCGCAGCACGCGATATTACCCAGCGCAGGAGTACTGAGGAGGCATTACGGGACAGGGAAGCCAGATACAAGTACATTTTTGAACACGGTCATGTCGCCAATGCACTCGTTGGACTAGATGGGACAATTATCGATGCCAACCAGTCGGCCGCCGAGCTTTACGGATATGATAAGAGCGAGATAGTGGGCAAGAGTTTGTTGAATTTTTTCACGGTGGAGAGCGGAACGAAAGTAGGCGATGCAGTTGCCGCTGGATTGCGTGGCGAATATGTCGGGCCTATTGAGCTTGATGTCGTTACCAAGCAGGGGCCCAGAAAATTCTTATTCCCCGGTGGATACCACACGGCAGTAGAAGGCGGTAAAGAGGTTGGATTTTTAGTTAGCGCCGTCGATATTACTCAGCGTACCAGTGTCGAGGAAGCTTTGAAACAGTCGGAGGAGAGATACAGAACCATACTGGAGGAAATGGAAGATGGGTATTTTGAAGTCGACCTGGCCGGAAATTTCACATTCGTTAATGATGCCGTCTGCAGGCAATTGGGGTATCCGCGGGAAGAACTTGTAGGCATGAATAACCGCAATATCACCGCGACTGACGACATTGAAAAAGTCTATAAAGCCTTTAATAAGGTATACCGTGAAGGTCAGCCGATTCGAGATTTTACTTTTAAAATAGTTAGAAAAGACGGTGGTGTGGGGCGCGGTGAACTTGCAGTTTTTCCGCTGCGGAACGAGAAGGGTGACATTATTGGCTTCAGGGGAATTGGACGTGATATTGGTGAGCGATTGCAGATGATTGAAGATTTGAGGCGGTCGGAAGAAAGATATAGAACTGTCCTGGATGAGATGGAAGAAGCCTACTACGAGCTGGATCTGTCCGGAAGATTGACTTTCTTCAATGATGCTCTGGTCCGCAAAGCCAGCCGTTCCAGAGAAGAATTGATGGGTCTGGAATATAAGAGCTACACGCCGGCAAAAGATGTCCGGCGGCTTTATGAGGCGTTCAGCCAGGTCTATAAGACAGGCAGACCGCTCAAGAGCATTCCTATACAGGTCGTCAAAGATGATGGAACGATATTATCCAGTGAAGATACTATTTTACCTTTGAGAAACAAGGCGGGTGAAATAATCGGATTTCGTGGAGTCAGCCACGATGTCACGGAGCGGCTGCAGATGATGGAAGCTCTGAGGCGGTCAGAGGAAAGGTACCGGACGATGCTGGATGAAATGGAAGAAGCCTATTATGAGGTAGACTTTAACGGCAACTTCACTTTCTTCAGCGATGCACTGTGCCGCCAGCTTGGTTATTCCAGAGCAGAGATTATGGGAATGAACTACAAGTTATATATACCTCCAGAAAACGCCAAGAGGGTATTTGAAGTCTACAATAATGTGTTTCGTACCGGTGAACCTCATAAATCGTTTGCTTCTTCACAGATTAAGAAAGACGGAACACGAGCGTATACCGAAGACTCTATATTTCCGATGCGGGACGACGAGGGCAGAATCATCGGATTCAGAGGCATTAGCCGCGATGTCACTGAGCGTAAACAGAGAGAAGAAGAAAGAAAGCAGCTCGAGCAGAAGGCTCAGTTTGCCAGCCGCCTGGCCTCTGTGGGAGAACTGGCTGCCGGCGTCGCCCATGAAATAAATAATCCGCTAACCGCTGTCATAGGTTACGCCCATCTGCTGCTCGATAGAAAAGACATTCCGATAGACATAAAAAGAGATGTCGAGGTTATCAACGAGGGAGCTCAGCGGGTGGCTGGAATTGTTAAGAAATTGCTTGTCTTCGCCCGCCAGGCCAAACCTGAACGGACATACGTTGATATCAATGAAATCATAAACAATACGCTTGAGCTGCGAGCTTATTCGCTCAGAGGCAATAATGTGAAGGTTATACTCCAGCTCGATCCGGACTTACCGATGACAGTAGCCGACCCGGGTCAGCTACAGCAGGTCTTTCTGAATCTAATCATGAATGCCGAAGCTGAAGTAAAACAAGCCCATGGGGGCGGCAAGCTGGCAATCAAGACAGAGCAGCTGGGTGGAAATATTCGCATATCCTTTAAAGATAATGGTCTGGGGATAGCCAGAGAAAATCTGGAGAGGGTATTTAATCCGTTCTTCACTACCCGAAAGGTAGGCCAGGGAACGGGCTTGGGTTTGAGTGTCTGCCATGGTATAGTCACCGAGCACAAAGGCAGGATATGGGCAGAGAGCCAGGTAGGCAGAGGGGCAACCTTCATTGTCGAATTGCCCATAATGGCGGAGAGCAGGCAACTGGATATGCCTGAGCCCGTAAAGGATGAAACCAGAAAAGTGAGTAGAGCCCGGATACTGGTGGTCGATGACGAATTGATGGTCAGACAGTTCGTGAGCGAGACATTGGCCCAGGAAGGTCACGAGGTAGAAGTTGTAGATAGTGCGGAGGTGGCTTTAGAACAGATAAATAATAAAGATTATCAGGCCATCATGCTGGACATTAAAATGCCGGGCATGAGCGGTATCGAGCTTTATCAGCATTTTCAGAAGATCTCTCCGGCGCTGGCCGATAGAGTGCTTTTCATTACCGGAGATATAATGGGTACCAGCACCATGACCTTTCTTTCAAAAACCAAGGCGCCGTATATTATAAAACCGTTTGATGCCAAGCAGCTCACGGAAGAAGTAAATAGGGTTCTGGCTGTAGGCTAGCATTTATATACGACATTGCTTTGACAGCGCTTGCCGTAACTACTTGGGAGACACTTCGCTCTTCAGCCTGTCCAGCCAGGCCGTCGATTTAAGCTGTTTCTCCAGCAGATATTTTGTATATTCTCTCATTATCTGCTCCAGCTCTGCGGCCAGCTCCCGGTTTATCCGAACTCGCCTGGCAGCAGTGAAATCACAGTTTTGCCATAAGCGGAGCACCTTTAGGGCATTTATAGATAGAGGCCGTGCCGCGGGTTCGTTGAAGCCGCAGTCATGGCACAACACGCCGCCGAATTTACAGCTGAAGAAATTGGTATCCGGCTTTAGCGTCGAGTTGCAGTCAGTGCAACGACGAAGCTGGGGACGGTAGCCGAGATGGTCGAGGAGGTTCAATTCGAAATATCTCAGAACCGGTTCGTAGTCTGTCGATTGAGATAGCTGCTTCAAAGTCTCCAGCAATAAGCAGAAGAGCTGGCGGTCTTCGATGTGCTCGCCCGTGAACGAATCGACCAGTTCCGCGATGTACAATCCGCGTGACAGACGGTCTAAATCGTCTTTAATTGGCAGAAAGTTATCGATGGTCTGGGCTTGGGTGATGATGTCGAGGTTACGGCCTTGGGCCAGCATAAGGCGGCTGTGGGTGAGAAGTTCTACGTGACCGCCGAGCTTGCTCTTGGGACGGCGTGTGCCTTTGGCTACCGCTTTAAGCTTGCCCAGCTCTGGCGTGTAAATGGTGAGGATTCTATCGGCTTCGCCCAGCTTGATTCGTTTTATGATAATGGCTTCTGTTTGATAAGTCCTGGGTGCTGTCATGACCTGCGTTCGTTCACATTTCCTGCCTGCCCTCTAAGGCACGGCTGAGCGTGACGTCGTCGGCATATTCCAGGTCGGCACCGTAGGGCAAGCCGCGGGCAAGTCGTGTGATTCTAATGCCGAGCGGGGCAATAAGACGCTGAAGGTACATGGCAGTGGCTTCACCTTCCAGATTTGGGTTGGTGGCCAGTATCACTTCCGTAACCAGACCGTCATTTAGGCGCAATAGCAGCTCTTTGATTTTCAGCTCGTCAGGTCCCACTCCATCGGTGGGGGAGATTACGCCGTGGAGCACATGGTAAAGCCCCTTGTATTTCTTGGTCCGTTCCAGCGGCAGTATATCTATAGGTTCTTCCACGATGCAGATTTTAGTGTGGTCGCGTTCTTCATCGCGGCAAATAATGCAGGGGTCGGAGTCCGTGATATTTAGGCATACGGAGCATAAGGCCAGTTTTTCTTTCAAGTTCCTGATGGCGTCGGCCAGAGCGCTGACTTCGCCGGCGGGCGCTCGGAGCAGGTAATATGTCAGCCGCTGGGCGCTTTTCGGCCCTATGCCCGGTAACTTATTGAATTCTTCTATAAGCCTGCTTATGGGCTCAGCGGCGGAGATAGAATCTGCGCTCAAATATTGCCCCCTTAAAACATTCCGGGAAGCTTCAGGCCGCCGGTTAAACTGCTTAAATGATTGGCGGCCATCTCTTGAGATTTCTGGATAGCTTCGTTCACCGCTGCCACCACCAGATCCTGTAACATCTCAACGTCCTCGGGATTTATGACTTCAGGCGATATGGTCACCGACCGTATCCTCTGCTGCCCGTCGACCACTATCTTGATGGCTCCACCCCCTGAGCTTACTTCAGTGGTCATCTCGGCCAACTCATCCCGCGCCTTAAGCAGCTTGGCCTGCAAATCCTGCGCTTGGCGAAGTACAAATTTATTCATTCCTCCTCCATTCTGGGCTTTCTGCCGACGATGGTAGCGCCGTAGCTCTCTCTGGCCGCCTTGACCAGCGGGCTCTCTCCGTCCGATTTAGCTTTGGCTTTGGGTGGCGTCAGTACGCAACGAACCTGGTAGCCGCGGCCGAAGACCTCACGCAGCTTCTTCTCCACCAGATGCTTATACTTGGGGTCCTCGATATATTCTTTGTGAAACTTATGATAAAAACCAAGCGTCAAAGTGTTATTTTCGATTGAAAGTGGTTCGCAGGAGCTGCGTAAAAAGGCATCCAGATTGCCTTTGGAACCCTCGCCGCGCATGGCATTGACGAAGTCCTTCCATCGATTGCGTATGTCGTCCATTTCCG
>CAYPRI010000003.1:28954-33028 GCA_964413085.1 uncultured Dehalococcoidales bacterium | reverse complement strand
CCGCGCATGGCATTGACGAAGTCCTTCCATCGATTGCGTATGTCGTCCATTTCCGGAGAAGATGGCGCCTCCGGAGTCTTTGCTGGCTTGACCGGCTCAGCCTGGGTTTCGGTGCTTTTGGCTGCTGCCGGCGCTTTAACTTCTGTTTTAGCTTCGGTTTTAGTTTCAGTCTTAGTCTCGGTTTTTACTTCTTTAGCCGGTCTCGTTGATTTAACAGCCCGGCTTGCTGTTGCGGCCGGCTCTTCGGTTTCGCGTTGTTTGATTTTAACCGGCTCCTTAGCCCCGGTCGCAGTTAGAACGCAGTCGACCAGTGCCAGTTCCAGGGGCAGCGACGAGTAGTTATCCAGGCGGAGGTCGATCTCGCCGAAGCGTTTGACGGCTGTCAGCAGATAATCCAGGTTGGCGCCGGCTGCCAGCTCCTTTATCTCAGCCAGGTCATCGCTGGTAACATCTATGACTTCTTCCGAGCCGGACTTGACCAGCAGCAACTCCCTTAAGTAATCGACCAGTTCGCGGTTAAACTGGCGAAGGTCGAGCCCGTCGCCGGCGACGCTGTTAATTGTCTTGAGTCCGGCGGTTATATCCTTGTTTACAATGTGCCTGGCCAGCTCTCTGATGCGCAGGTCGCCGCTGATGCCAAGCATCTCCTGCACCTGGTGCAGCTCAACCTCATGCCCGTAATACGTGACCAGTTGCTCCAGTAAATTCTCAGAATCCCGGAGGCTGCCGGTGCTGACTTTGGCGATAAGCCTTAAGGCCTCGGGCGCAACCTTTATATTCTCTTTTTCGCAGATGAGGTTCAGCTTGGAGACAACCGATGATTGGGATAGACGGTGGAAATCGAAGCGCTGGCATCGCGACATGATGGTTGATAGGACTTTATGCGGCTCGGTGGTGGCCAGTATGAATATGGCGTGGGGAGGCGGCTCTTCCAGTGTCTTGAGGAAAGCGTTGGATGCTTCCTTGGTTATCATATGGACTTCATCGATGATGTAGACCTTGTAGCGGGCTACGTTCGGGGTGTAGTTGACCTTTTCTCTGAGGTCGCGGATTTCATCGATACCCCGGTTACTGGCGGCGTCAATTTCTATAATATCGGGAGCGCTAGCTTCGTTGATAGCTTTACATAAGGTGCAGCTATTACAGGGCTCGCCCTGCTCCGGGTTCAGACAATTTATAGCCTTGGCCAGTATGCGCCCGGTGCTGGTCTTGCCGGTACCTCTGGGCCCGCAGAATAAGTAAGCGTGGGCTACCCGCCCGCCGGCCACAGCATGGCGCAGCGTCTGGGTAACGTGCTCCTGTCCCACTACTTCCGAAAGGTTTTGAGGTCGCCATTTTCGGTAAAAAACCTGGGAGGACATGCCGTAATTATACTCCATATTGTGGCAGTTGCTAAAGTTAATAATGAGATTTTTTCAATCTTGAACAGCCGTTATTTTAAAATTTTTCGCACAAAAATCATCTAAAAAAGGGCGCCGAAAGATTTCTTGTGCACAGTTTCCGACGCTGTGATATAATTGTGCGTTACGGAGATAAAGGAGAATAAAATTGGACAAAGAGAAGAAGAGCGCTATCGTCGCGGACTATAAGGTCCACGATGGCGATACCGGTTCCACACAGGTCCAGGTAGCGCTGCTTACGGAGAGGATTAACCAACTCTCCGAGCACTTGAAGACACATCCTCATGACCATCACACCCGTCGTGGGCTGCTTAAGCTCATCGGACAACGAAGGCGCCTGCTAGCCTACGCCGCAAAGAAAGACGTTAAGAATTATCGCAGCTTAATTTCCAGGTTAGGCCTGAGGAAATAAGCTAGGTGTACGGGTGGATTTATGTCTGAGACCGTCCAGGGTGAAATTGGGGGTAGGTGTCTATCCATTGATACAGGAAATCTGGCAGCACAAGCCGATAGTGCTGTTACAGTTCGCTATGGCGATACTGTCGTTTTAGTCACCGTCTGTATCAGCGAGGAACCGCGCGGCGACGGCGATTTCGTCCATTTAACCGTAGATTACGAGGAACGGCACTATGCCGTGGGCAAAATCCCGGGAAGCTTCATCAGAAGAGAGGGACGGCCCAGCGAGGAAGCTACTCTAGCCGGCCGGTTAACCGACCGCAGCCTGCGCCCGCTCTTCGATAAAAACCTCCGCAATGATGTCCAGGTTGTGGTTACTGTCCTTTCCACCGACCAGGAAAATGATCCCGATATACTAGCTGTCAACGGAGCCTCGGCAGCGACAAACATATCTTCAGTCCCCTTTTTCGGCCCGGTAGCCGCAGTGCGGGTGGGATACATAGGCGGCAATCTGGTACTGAATCCCACCTTGCCTCAGTTGCAGGACAGCCTCCTTGACCTTGTCGTTGTCAGTACCAGCGAAGCCATAGTAATGGTGGAAGCCGGAGCCAAGGAGGTATCAGACGACATAGTTCTGGAAGGTATCAGGTTCGGCCACCAGGCTAATCAAGATATCATTAAGCTGCAGGAAAGTTTAAGGCAGGCCTGCGGCCGGCCCAAACTCGAGGTCAAGCTTCCCGAGACCGATGAACTGCCGAATCTCATTTCTTCGGAATTCGGAAGCAGGTTAAGTGAGGCAGTGGTACTGGCGGAACGCTCTTTCCGAGAGAAAGCTATTGAAGCCGTAAAGCACGAGGCACTGGAAAAATTTAAGGAAACGTACACAGAAGCAGATATTAACGCCGCGCTGGAAAACCTGATGAAGAAAGCGGCCAGGGCTTATATTCTGGGAAAAAGATTGCATCTTGACGGCCGCCAGCCCAAGGAGATACGCCCGATTAGCGGCCAGGTCGGTTTTCTGCCGCGGACCCACGGCTCCGGCCTGTTTAATAGGGGGTTAACCCAGGTACTGACCATAACTACACTAGGCTCGCTTCGCCAGGAGCAGCTTATTGATGGCCTGGGACTGGAAGAAACCAAGCGTTTCATGCACCATTACAACTTCCCGCCTTTTTCCACGGGAGAGGTTAAACGTCTCGGTTCACCGGGTCGACGTGAGATAGGACACGGCGCTCTGGCCGAAAGAGCCCTGACGCCGGTGATACCTTCTGAGGACGAGTTCTCTTACACCATACGCCTGGTATCGGAAGTGCTAAGCTCCAATGGCAGCACTTCCATGGCCAGCGTCTGCAGCTCTACTCTGTCTTTGATGGATGCTGGCGTCCCAATTAAGGCTCCGGTGGCGGGTATCGCCATGGGGCTGGTTACGAACAATAGCGACCATATAGTGCTGACCGATATCGAAGGTATGGAAGACGCCTGGGGTGACATGGACTTTAAGGTGGCAGGCACGGCCAAAGGAATTACGGCTCTCCAGTTAGACATCAAACTGAAGGGTATAAGCTACGATATTCTGGCTGAAGCAATAAAGCAAGCCCGCGAAGCCCATACGGTGATATTGGAGAAGCTGAGCCAGATTATCAGCGCCAGCCGCACGGAACTGAGCCCGTACGCACCCCGGATGTATAAGATGATGATTGACCCCAGTAAAATCGGCGCCGTAATAGGACCCGGAGGCAAGACCATCCGTTCCATCACTGAGGAGACCAAGGTGACAATAGATGTTGAAAACGATGGCACAGTGATTATCGGTTCACCCAGCCAGGAAGCAGCGCAGAAAGCCATCGAGAAAATAGAGAGCCTGACCCGGGATGTTGAGGTCGGCGAAATTTATACTGGAAAGGTAACCCGTTTGACCAACTTCGGTGCTTTTGTCGAAATCCTTCCAGGGAAGGAAGGGCTTGTCCACATAAGTGAACTTGCCGACTACCATGTAGCCAAGGTTGAAGATGTAGTCAAGGCGGGCGATGAGATTATGGTTAAAGTTATTGAAATCGACCATATGGGAAGGATAAACCTATCACGCCGAGCCGTCTTTTCAGATACCTCGGCGGCTCGAACAGGCCCTGCTGGGGAACCATTGGTAACGCGCCGTCCTCCTCCGCGGCCTCAGAAATATCGACCCGGCGGCCAACCACGCGAGAGAAAAGATAGCCGACGCCATACTCCTAAATGGCGTTAAAGTCCATACTTTTATCAAAATCGAGGGGTGGGATAT
>CAYPRI010000003.1:16255-28854 GCA_964413085.1 uncultured Dehalococcoidales bacterium | reverse complement strand
TACTCCTAAATGGCGTTAAAGTCCATACTTTTATCAAAATCGAGGGGTGGGATATGGAACCGATAACTGTACTGGTACACGGCGCTATGGGCAAAATGGGCAAGGAGGTGGTGGCTGCCATCAGTAAGGACCCCGAACTTAAGCTGGTCGGTGCTGTCGATATCAAGGCAACTCAAGACCAGCTAACTCTGCCGGACGGTGCAACTAAGGTGCCCCTTTCCAGCGACCTGAGCTCGCTTCTGGGAAAATCAGTACCAAAAGTCCTGGCAGATTTCACAATCGCCGAGGCTGCCATGGCCGCGGCGCGCGTGGCTCTCAAAAAAAGTATTAATGTGGTCATCGGTACATCTGGCTTATCAGATGATAATCTAAAGGAAATTAATCAATTAGCTGTCGATAATAAAGTGGGCGCTATCGTAGCACCCAATTTTGCTCTAGGTTCTATAGTGCTGCTACATTTGTCCAAGATCGCATCCAGGTTCTTTGATTACAGTGAAGTCATAGAGTTACATCATAACGAAAAAGCCGATGCTCCGTCTGGAACAGCTTTGACTACGGCTAAAGAGATGGTTAAGGCACGCGGCAAACCTTTTATTTATCCTGTAACAAAAAAAGAAACGCTCGCCGGTACCCGTGGTGGTCAGGTTGACGGTGTATCGATTCATAGCGTAAGATTACTCGGCCTTATGGCGAGCCAGGAAGTACTTTTCGGTGCGCCGGGACAAACCTTGAGCTTAAGACACGACGCCATAAGCCGGGAGTGTTACGTGCCTGGTGTTGTCATGGCTATTAAAGAAGTTGTCACTAAAAAAGGACTAATCTACGGGCTGGACGCCCTGTTGAATCTAAAGTAGAGAGTAGACGTAATGAAGTCATATCATGTGGCTATAGTCGGAGCCACCGGCATGGTGGGACAGGAGTTTATAAAATTACTCCAGCAACGCAATTTCCCCATGGCCTCGATAAGTCTCTATTCTTCCGACAGGTCTGCCGGTAAGAGGCTGTACGTGGGTCATCGTGAAATAGAGGTGAAGGAGACGGCTCCTGAATCTTTTCAAAATGTTGATATTGTGCTTTTTTCAGCAGGGGCCGAAATAAGTAAAATGTTCTCTCCGATAGCTGCCCGCTCCGGTGCGCTAGTTATTGACAATAGCGCCGCCTTCAGGATGGAGCCCAAGGTCCCTCTGGTGGTTCCTGAAATTAATCCGGAGGACATAAAGGCACACGAAGGCATTGTGGCTAATCCGAATTGCTCCACCATTCAAATGGTAGTGGCTGTATATCCACTGCACAAGGTGAACCCCATTAAGCGGATTGTTGTTTCCACTTACCAGTCCGTTTCCGGCACTGGTGCTGCGGCAATGGAAGAATTGACGACACAGACTAAACTCGTCCTCGATGGTCAAAATGTGGTACCACACGTCTACCCTCACCAGATTGGATTCAATATATTGCCGGAAATTGACGTTTTCCTGGATAGCGGCTATACCAAGGAAGAAGGGAAGATGGTGGAGGAAACTCGTAAGATAATGCACGCTCCGGACATAGCCATATCTGCGACCTGTGTCAGAGTGCCCGTTTTCATAGGCCATAGCGAAGCCATAAACATCGAGTTTACGGACCCGATGAGCCCGGAGGACGCCAGACAGATATTGTCCAAGGCTCCGGGCGTTAAGGTGCTCGATGACCCCAGTGTCAGCCTTTATCCTATGCCCTGGCTGGCCGCAGGTTCGGACGATGTTTACGTGGGAAGGATCCGTTCCGATGCATCCCATCCCAGGGGTCTGGTCATGTGGGTGGTCAGTGACAATTTGCGTAAGGGTGCTGCATTGAATGCGATCCAGATTGCCGAAGAAGCTGCCAGACGGGAATGGTTTAAGAGCAGCAAATAACATTGCAGAGGAGGCCGGCGATGAAGAAATTTGGTCGATTACTGACAGCTATGGTTACCCCCTTTGACTCTAAAGGCGAAGTTGACTATGAGCAAGCTAAGAAATTGGCTAAAGCACTTCTTAATTCGGGAAGCGATGGTATTGTAGTTTCGGGCACGACTGGAGAAAGCCCGACACTGACGCAGGAAGAAAAACTACGTCTTTTTGCTGAAATAAAGGCGGCTATCGGTGGCAAGGGCAATGTTATAGCCGGAACCGGTAATTACTGCACGGCAGAGAGCGTCGAGTTAACCAGAGCGGCGGAAAAGACCGGAGTCGATGGCTGTCTTTTGGTAGTGCCTTATTATAATCGACCAACACAGGACGGATTGTATGAGCATTTTAAGGCAATAGCCGGAGCCACTAAGCTGCCATGCATCGTCTATAATGTGCCATCACGCACGGTTACCAGCCTTTCGGCGGAGACCTGTATAAAGCTGAGCCAGGTCGATAATATCATCGGAGTTAAGGAAGCCAGTGGCAATCTGGAGCAGATAGCAAAGATAATACAGGGCGCCAAGAAGGGCTTCCTCGTTTGGAGCGGTAACGACGGCGACACATTTCCAATACTATGCCTGGGCGGTTACGGAGTCATAAGTGTAATCTCTCATCTCGTTGGAATTCAGTTCAAGCAGATGATAGATGATTACGTCCAGGGTAGAGTTGAGAAAGCGGCGGCGGCGCACAGGAATTTATTGCCGTTTGTTAGCGCCATGTTCGTTGTGGCCAATCCGATCCCGGTCAAGTATGCTTTAAATCACGCTGGTTTTAGGGTTGGCAAGACGCGCTTGCCGCTTACGGAACCTGATGAGAAGTCCAGGGGTGTCATCGAGCAGACTCTGAAGAACTACAAGATTGACTTGCCTGTGACGTAACCGGAAAAAATTTAGAGCTTCTGTAAAGACTGCTCGAAGTTAATCACGCGCGGCGGCTTTTTCCCCCGATTCGAAGCGACGACCTTATGCCCTTCTTTCTCCAGGCGCGCTGTCTGTGCTTGTACACCGCCAGGGAACCTTTTGTTTAAACTGCCATCCGCCCTGAGCACACGCCAGTAAGGGGTGACGTCTTTTTTCCCGCTTCGCAAATCCTCTTCTGCCACTTCGGCAACGATACGAAGGAAGATGCCCGTAGTCAGAGGACAACAGCAATTAGCATTGGCATCTAGGGCTAATTTGTCCCTGATTTGGATTACAGTAGCTACTTTGCCGCTGGGGATTTTATGAATTAGTGCGTCTATATCGAGCGGCCTGGGAATGAGCATTTTCCCGACCAGGAATTTATTTTGCATTTTCGGAGGGACGTCGACTATTTTCCCGTGCTCAGGATGAAGCTCCTCCAGCTTCTGCCGCCAGGTTTTTCTTTTTTTAGGCATAATCTTATTACTCTAGCAAAGATTTGCCCGTACTTTTCGCATGTCTTTATATTATCTGCTTGGCGATTATTGATTGTTCTCGGTTAGCACCGACCGAGATAATACTGATAGGACAGGAAAGGAGTTCTTCAAGCCTCCGTACATAACGGCGGGCTTGGGAGGGTAGTTGTCGGTACTGACGGATATCGTTCGTTGGAATTCTCCAACCCTGTAATTCTTCATATGCAGGTTTGCATTTGGCGAGGACATCTATGTCGCAGGGGAAATCTTTCAAAATCTTTCCATCTAGCTCATAAGCCGTGCAGATTTTTATCGAGTCCAATGCATCCAGCACATCGAGACGCGTCAGAGCTATACCCGTGAAACCGTTTATTTGAGTGCTATAGCGTCCGGCGACGGCATCGAACCAGCCACAGCGGCGCGGCCTGCCCGTGGTAGCGCCGTACTCATTAGCTCTTTCCCTGATAAAGTCGCCGATTTTATCCTTTAGCTCTGTGGGCATAGGGCCGCCGCCCACTCTTGTCGTATAAGCTTTGAATACGCCTATTACGTGACTGATTTGCCCTATGTTGATACCTGAGCCCGTGCAGCTCCCCGAGGCAATGGGTGAAGACGAGGTTACATACGGATAGGTGCCGAAGTCGGGGTCGAGCATGGTGCCCTGGGCTCCTTCTAATATTACAGCCTGCTTGGCGGCAATGATATCCCGGATGATGGGCCCGGTATTACGAATGAACGGAGCCAGGCGTTCGGCATAAGACAGATATTGCTGATAAATATCTTCAAGGGATAGAGGCGAGACATTATATATTTTAGTCAGTATGGCATTTTTGTTTTCCAGTACCTGGCTGAGCCTCGACCTGAAACCGTTTTTATTCAGCAAGTCGCACGTCCGGATGCCAAGGCGGGCTATCTTGTCTGCGAAAACCGGACCTATGCCTTTCCGAGTAGTGCCTATAGCTCCCTGGCCCCGCCGTTCCTCCTCCAGGCCGTCAAATAGAGTATGGTATGGCATTATCAGGTGCGCCCGATCACTGATGAAAAAATTACGTGTGTCGACGTCGTGTTTCTGCAGGTTATTGATTTCTTCGAGCAATATGGCCGGATTTACTGCGACGCCGTTGCCGATGATACAGGCTACTCCCTTGTGGAAAATACCTGAGGGAACCAGATGTAATTTAAACTCACCATAGGGATTGATGACAGTGTGGCCGGCATTATCTCCACCGGAATAGCGTACCACAGCCTTCGCTTTCTCGGACAGGAGGTCGACTATTTTACCTTTGCCTTCGTCTCCCCATTGGGCGCCAATAATTGCTATTACTGACATTATTTTTTTCTCGCCTTGTGTGAAAGTTTGGAGTAGTTCCGACTAACAGACGCCTCTATCCTATACCCGTGACATGTAGTTTTTGCCCCAGAAGTAAAGCAATACACCACCTCCAACGATCCAGAATACCAGGCCGATAATAATCACCCAGGCGACGGCCAGAACTCCGAATATACCTCCCAGTATCATCCAGAGAATGGCTATTATGCTGAGAGCGGTTAAACTCCATTCAAATACCTCATCACTCATAGTACTTCGTATTATTCATTCACAGCTAGGCTTTCGTTTGCCGCCACACGTATACCAGTCGTTGTACTATGGTCGCAAAACCAAAAATCACCAGAAGAAGTAAAGCGATGAAAATGCTAAATTTATATAGGGGCGTTAGCAGCAGCCCGAGCGCCAGTATTATAACTCTCTCGGTTCTGGTAAACAACCCCACGGTACAGATTATACCAATCCCTTCAGCCCTCGCGCGTACGTAGCTGGTCAGCAGTGACATAACCAAAGCCAGGAAAATAAGTGCGATTACTATTATATTTCCATCGCTGGCATATAACACCAGGATCCCCAGAAGAATTGCTGCGTCCGAAATCCTATCGAAAGTTGAGTCCAATAGGGCACCGAAGCGTGTAGACTGGTTTGTTAAACGAGCCAGCGCACCGTCCAGTATGTCGAACAGTCCTGAAATAAGGACTAATAAACCGCCTATGATGAGATGGCCGGTGGCTATGATGGCAGCAGTAATTAAGCTTATGGCCAGTGCGCACCAGGTTAAGGTGTTCGGTTTAAGCCGACTTTTGACCAACAGCGCGTTCAGCGGTCTGGTAATCCATCGGCCGGCAATTCTTCGTAAGTCAGCTAAATTCATCTAAGTAATTTAAGTAATTATTTAATGTGTTTGGGTGCCAGTAGAATATTATAGTAATTCATTACTTGCTGAGTAATATTTTTCCAGCTATATTTCTCAGCTTTAATTAGTCCTTTTTCCCCCATCTGCAAACGTAACAATTTATCCTTTAGCAGCTTCAGTAAAGCTTCAGCCAGTGAATCGTCATTCTTTGGGCGCACCAGCAGTCCCTCCTCACCGTTGGCTAATACACTGGCGTAGCCTACAATATTAGTGGCCACGACGGGCTTTCCGCAGGCCATGGCTTCTAGCAAGACTATGCCGAAACTCTCACCTCCGGTAGCGGGCGCACAAAAAATATCAGCACTTCTGTAGTATGAGGGTAGTTCATCGCTGGACACATAACCGGTAAAGGTTACATAGTCAGTCAAGCTCATGTCTTCCACTAATTTTTTATATCTCAGGCGTAATACAGTACCCGGCCCTACCACAATCAGTCGGAAATTTTGGAACGTATGTTTAATTGTGGCGCAGGCATTGAGCAAGAATGCCAGACCCTTTCGCCTTTCCAGCCGGCCTACAAATAGAATATTTATTTTACCATCGTCGAATTCTTGGCGCTTCGAGCCATTCAGGCCAAAATGCTCCGTATCTATACCATTGGGGATAATACAGTAGTCGCCCGGCAGATGACGGCTTACATATTCCAATGCCGGCTTGGAGACAGCGATTTTACCGTCCAATCTGGTAAGCCATCTCTGAAAAATTGGCTTTCCCAGCCAATAGGTTCTGGGTTTGGCATGACAGGCATGAAAAGTGCCTATATTTACCGTATCAGACTTGAGCAGTGAGATCAGCGGGATCATGGGTGCAAATGGCTCGTGTATATGTAGAATATCGAATTTTTCCTGAGTCAGGATATTGCTTATCTGTGATGGCAGCCAGGGAGATATTGGCACGCGTGCTACAGCGCCGGCATAGGGTATGGGTAAAGGCCGGCCTACCGGTATAACCTCTTCTTCGAAGTAGTGAGTTCCCTTTTTAGTACACGGGGCAATAATTTTCACCGACTGCCCTGATTGGATGAGATAGTGAGCCAGGTAAGCGATGTGATTTACGACTCCGCCCGGGAAGGCATAATCGTATGGCGAGACTAATCCGATTTTCAACGCTCTTATCGCCCTATCTCTCCGGATGTTACACCTTTTATTGTGTCGCTAGCTTCCCTTTATGTTTTCACTAGCAATCTCGGGGAGACAAATCGGAGTTTGTTGTTCTTTGCCTGCAATATAATTCTCGACGCGACGATGTGCCTCGTCGTCGGAATATTGAATTGGCGGCGATTTCATAAAATACGAACTTGGAGCTACAATGGCTCCGCTTAACCCTCTGTCTAAAGCTAATTTGCAACACCTGATAGCATCTATGACGACGCCGGCTGAATTGGGGCTGTCCCACACTTCCATCTTAACCTCGAGATTGAGGGGCACATCACCGAAGGTTCGGCCTTCCATTTTTATGTAGCAGAACTTACGGTCAAGTAGCCAAGGTACGTAGTCGCTGGGACCGACGTAGATGTTTTCCCTGTCTATTTCGTAATCCAGCTGGGAGGTAACGGCATTTGTCTTGGATATCTTTTTTGATTCCAGGCGTTCCCTTTCCAGCATGTTGTAGAAATCAGTATTTCCGCCAAAGTTAAGCTGATAAGTTCTTTCCAGTTTTACCCCGCGGTCTCTAAACAGCCTGGTCAATACGCGATGTGTAATTGTAGCTCCGACCTGTGACTTTATATCGTCGCCAATAACCGGTAATCCCACATCTGCGAACCGTTTATACCAATAAGGTTCCCGGGCAATGAAGACAGGTATGCAGTTTACTAAGCCGCAACCAGCCGCCAGTACCTGTTCTATATACCATTTAGTTGCCTCTTCGCTGCCGACAGGGAGGAAATTCACGACTACGTTTGTTTTGGTATCCTTGAGTATTCCAACGATGTCGGCAGTAGCACCAGGCGACTTGGTTATTATTTGGGATAGATATTTTCCAAGCCCGTCATGGGTCATGCCGCGCGCAACTTTGACTCCGCTAGCAGGCACGTCGCAGAACTTGAAAGTATTATTAGGTTTGGTAAATATGGCTTCAGACATGTCTTTGCCCACCTTGTTCTTATCTATGTCGAAGGCGGCGACAAAGTTAATGTGGTTTATATGATAGTCACCGAGATTTATGTGCATCAGTCCCGGTACGGACTCTCCCTCTTTCACTTTTCGGTAGTAATGGACGCCCTGTACAAGTGAAGAAGCGCAATTGCCGACGCCTATTATGGCTACATTTATTTTTTGCATAAACTGTTTCCTCTCTTCCATTTTAGTTGACATTCAACTCATGGTTTATGGAATGACCTGCTTAACTTCGCTGTCTACCTACAACCATCTTTGGTGACCTGACCAATAAGATTGGTATTCTAGCTCCGTGCAGTACCTTATCAGCTACACTGCCTAAAACCCATCGAGCCAGGCCAGTCCTACCGTGTGTGGACATGGCTATCAAGCTAATCTTCTGGCCCGCCGCATATTCTACTATTTTGTCTGCCGCCTCACCAGTAAGTACTTCAAAGCTAACTTTAATATCTTTATCTTTGAATCTATTGGCTATGCTTTTCAGGTAGTTTTCGCCGGCCTCGCTCATGGCTTTGACGAACTTTCTCCAGTCTGGACCGCCGAGTATATTTGCCTCTACTGTTCCGGGTGGCGATACGACCTGAAGCAGCGTAACCGCAGCACGTGAATTGGCCGCTATGGCTTCGACATAAGGCAAAGCTGCCTCGCCGATGTCCGAGCCATCCAGAGGTGCTAGAATTTTGCGAAATAAATCCGATTTATCGGCAGTGCTCGAAGCATGAGCTCGTTTGCTTCTAACTAAAAGCACCGGTGCTGTGGCCTCGCTTATTACTTTTTCAGCTACACTCCCCATCCACCAGCGAGTTATTCCACTTCGACCGTGAGTAGACATAATGATTAAATCGATTGTTTTTTCCAAGGTGAAATCAAGTATTTTATCAGCGGCGATACCGTAGCGAATCACAGGTTCGGCTTTGATATTGCCGGTTTTGAGTTCACTGGCGATTTTACTAATATAATCTCCGAGTAAGCGGTTTACACGGCGCGTTTTTCTACCGATACCTACGCCTAAAACATTTATATGGGAATTAAATTTCGAAGCCAGATTTACTGCGTAAGGAATTACGCTTTCGGCTTGTTTGGAGCCATCCAGGGGAACCAGAATTTGCTCTATTTTTATGATATTTTTCACCACGTTAATCCCAGATTATAACCCACCCTCTTGTTTATGACAATATATTTGTGGTATTTTTGAAGCGTGCTTTACGATTTCCATACCCATACTTTCTATAGCGATGGCGTTTTATCACCCATAGAGTTAATACGTCGAGCTATTGTTCAAGGCTATTCGGCTATTGCTATTACCGATCATGTAGCAGTTGGTTCGATTGCCAGAGTAATTAAGGAAATAAGTGACGATTGTGCTCTGGCGCGAGCTTACTGGAACATTCTGGCTATCCCGGGAGTTGAAATTACTCATGTGCCGCCTCAGGCCATCTCTGAAATAGCTAAGAGAGCTAAGGAGTTGGGTGCCTGTATAGTTGTGGTACACGGCGAAACATCCGCGGAGCCGGTGGAAAAAGGTACTAACCTGGCGGCAGTTCAATCTGCCTACGTCGATATATTAGCCCATCCCGGTTTGTTGACAGACGAGGAAGCCTCTCTCGCCGCCCGGAACGATATATTTTTAGAGCTTACCAGCCGCAAGGGACATTCAGCCACCAATCCGCATGTTGCTGCAGTCAGCCATAAGACCAAAGCCAAGCTTTTAATTAGTTCGGATGCCCACGATGAACGAGACTTGTTGACACCGGACTCGGTCGAAATCGTTCTGGCTAAATCAAAACTGGACCCGCAACAACGCAAGCGCATAATTGAAGGCAACCCCCAAATTCTAATCGAAAGAGTAAAAAAGCTCCTCTAGTCCCCAGCCAAAGTCTACTTAATTAACCTTTACCTATTTTAAAGACCTTTGTTCCACAAGATGCGCACGTTCCGCGTGTAGCTGGTCTTTTGTTTTTTAAAGTTACTGTCTGCGGATTTTTCATTTCTGTCTTTTTGCGGCATTTGAAGCAATACGCCTGAGCCATAAATCTCACCTCCTTTCACCAAAGCTAAATCTTATCTATTACAAAGTGGACTGTCAACCTCTGGATTTTGACTCACAACCTACTTCAGGGAGAACACTTTTTCAGGATGCCACTGCCGCTTTTCTGGGATAAAACGTAAGATGGCTAGAAAATTGCCATCAAGGTCGTAGGCTCGGCAATACTTATCATCGGGCTGCTCAGACTCATCTACCGTCAAGAGACAGCCATTTCTTATGTCCAGCTCCATTTTTGTATCAACTATTATCGACTTCCAGCCCGAAAGCGGGCTGTCTACAGGGTAAATTATGTCTTTCCAGGTATGTCTACTGAAGGCGGCTTCAATCTCGTCCAAAGAAAGTGCATCCCGGATGGAGAACGGGCCGCATTTCAGTCGCTTTAGGTTTCTTAAGTGGGCACCGCATCCCAGTAACTGGCCCATATCATTGGCCAGCGACCGCATATAAGTGCCCTTGCTGCAATCAACTTCGATTTCTAGCAGCGGCATATTGAAGCTTACGAGTTCTAGTTTTGTAATTTGTACTCGCCTCGATTTAATTTCCATCGAGACACCGGCGCGGGCCAGCTGATAGCATCGTCGTCCACCTCGTTTCAGAGCGCTGAATGCCGGAGGTACCTGCTCGATAACGCCTCTGAATGATGCCAGCACCTCTTCAATGCGTTCTTTCGTTACATCAGCGGCGTCGCCGCGTTCGATTACATTGCCTTCCCGGTCAAAGGTATCTGTGGTAATGCCCAGTTCAATTTGAGCTAAATATGTTTTGCCGCTGTTTGATAGATATTGTGCAATACGTGTTGCCTGACCCAGGCAAATTGGTAGCACACCTGTGGCAATCGGGTCCAGGGTGCCGACGTGGCCGATGTGCTTTTCTCCAGTAATTCGTTTTAGACGTGAGACTACCTGGAAAGAGGTCCTGCCCTCAGGTTTGTTGACGTTTAGGATTCCATTAACGCCCGGTTTTGTTTTCAGCATCTTCCAAAGCGACCTCATCGATTAGCTGCAGCACTTTGGCGGCGCGTTCAATCGAGTCATCGAACTGGAAACTAAGTTCAGGCATGTGTTTTAATTGCAGGTGGGCGGCCAGCTGGCATCGCAGAAATCCTGAAGCGGCATTAAATCCCTCCAGTATCTCTTTTTTATCCACATTATCTCCAAAACTGCTTATGTAGATTTTGGTATGTCTTAAGTCTGTTGACGTGATAACCCTGGTGATTGAGATAAAACTATTTAACCTGGGGTCGTTGATCTGCTCTCGCAGCAACTGGCTGATCTCCTGTTGAATTACGCTGTTTAATCGTTCAGTACGTCGTGTCATTGTTTTTATTTTAGTCCTTACTGTGGCAAGATGCGATTATTAAGCCAGAGAAGTCTGGGAGGAGAGAAATAATAAAAGCGCGGCTTAGCTTACGATTTCCTGCCGATAAGTCTGGATTATATCGCCTATCTGGAAATCCGAGAAACCTTCAATTCTCAGCCCGCACTCGAAGCCGGTAGCCACTTCCTTGACATCCTCCTTAAAACGCCTCAGGCTAATAATGCGAGACTCATAAATCCGTTCTCCCCGGCGTACCACCCGAGCCATAGCATCACGTCGTACTTTGCCTTCTTTAACTGCAACTCCGGCTATTTTCCCCTTTTTGCCGCTCTCAAAAATAGCGATTACCTCTGCCTGCCCCTCGACAACTTCGGTATACGTTGGCTCCAGCAGACCTTTAAGTGCTTTTTCCACATCCTTGATAAGTTCGTAGATCACGTTGTAGTACCTAATGCTTATTCCCTCGGTTTCGGCTAGCCGCTGCGCTCCGGGTTCAGGTCGACTGTTAAAGCCAATGATTATTGCCTTGGAAGCAAGTGCCAATAAAACATCGCCCTCCGTTATACCGCCGCTACCGGAATGTATAATTCTGACCTTTATCTTATCATCGCTGAGAAGCTCAAGCGAGTCCCTGATGGGCTCGATGCTGCCCTGGACATCTGTTTTGAGAATTATATTCAGTTCTTTTATCTGCCCAGCGCTGATTTGAGTCGAAACATCGCTGAGACCCAACGGTCTCGCACGGCTTGAAACTTTTTGTTGGGATTCTTTCTGCTTTTCCAGCAGTGTCCGGGCTTCGCGCTCGTTGCTGACGACTTTAAAAGAATCCCCGGCCAGCGGAACGGCATTCAATCCCAGGACTTCCACCGGCGTAGCGGGTTCAGCCTTCTTTAGTTGTTTACCTATGTCGTTGAACATCGCTTTGACCCGTCCCCATGTGTTGCTAACAACAATATTATCGCTGGGTTTGAGTATGCCTTTCTGGACTAAAAGAGTGGCCAGCGGTCCCCGAGACTTGTCCAGGCGGGCTTCAATTACCACACCTGCTGCAGGTGTATCGTGCTCAGCTTTGAGTTCCAGTATGTCCGCAACAAGCAGCAGGTTTTCCAAGAGTTCATCTATACCCTGTTTCTTCTTGGCCGACACAGGCACGCAGATTGTATCGCCTCCCCATTCCTCGATGACTAGGCCTAAATCCGAGAGCTGCCTCTTTACTTTCTCCGGGTTGGCGTCAGGTTTGTCTATTTTATTGAGGGCAACAACAATAGGTACTTCTGCGGCCTTGGCATGGTTTATGGCTTCAATAGTCTGTGGCATCACTCCGTCATCGGCTGCGACCACCAGAACGGCTATATCAGTGACCTGGGTACCTCTGGCCCTCATGGCGGTGAAAGCTTCGTGGCCCGGTGTATCCAGGAAAGTAATCTTTCTTGAATCGACCTCGACTTGGTAAGCGCCTATATGCTGGGTGATAGCCCCGGCTTCAGTAGCGATTACATTGCTCTGGCGGATAGCGTCCAACAGGCTCGTCTTACCGTGGTCGACGTGTCCCATAATGGTAATCACAGGTGG
>CAYPRI010000003.1:10024-16155 GCA_964413085.1 uncultured Dehalococcoidales bacterium | reverse complement strand
TCTCAGCCGACTTTGCAGCCGCGGGCACACCTCCGGCAAGAACCAGGTCGAAATCAGTGGCAGCCCCGACGGGCTCTGCCACTTTCTCGCCAGCTACGGTCTCCAGTTCGCTGGGTATTTCCTCCGCAACCTCTTCAGTGGCGAATTCAGGAATAAGCTCCTCAGCGGCGACCTCTTCTTTGGCCGCTGCTCTTACCAAGGTTGCCCTTTCCGCTTCGATGGCCGATGCGCTCTTGATGTCGATTCTCCAACCGGTTAACTTTGCCGCCAGTCTGGCGTTTTGCCCTTCCTTACCGATGGCCAATGACAGATGCTTATCAGGAACTTTGATCACGGCGGTATTTTCTGCTTGGTTTAGTTCCACACTGGTCACCTGGGCCGGGCTGAGCGCGTTAGCAATAAAGGTTGCAGGGTCCTCCGACCACTCCACAACGTCAATTTTTTCGCCGCGAAGTTCATTGACTATATTTTGAATTCGTATTCCGCGCAGCCCGACACAGCAACCAACGGCGTCCACACCTTCCTGGCGGGCAGCTACAGCCACCTTACTGCGGTAACCTGCCTCTCGGGCGATTGATTTTATGTCTATGGTGCCGCCGTAAATCTCCGGAATTTCCAGTTCAAAAAGACGGCGCAGCAGGTTGCGATGTGAACGAGATACCACTATCTGCGGTCCACGGCTGGTTTTGGTTACTTCCAGGACACACAACTTGAGCCTTTGTCCCACGCGATAGCGCTCGTTGTGCACCTGTTCCGCAGCCGGCAATATAGCTTCGGCCTTGCCTAAATCTATATGAATTTGTTCAGGAGTTATGCGCTGCACCATGCCGGTGACGATGTCACCTTCTTTACCGGTGAACTCCTCGAAGATGGCGTGGTGTTCTGCTTCATGAAGCCGCTGTAATATAACCTGTCTTGCCGTTTGAGCTGCGATGCGGCCGGCATTGGGAGGCGTTGATTCAATGTTGACAATGTCCCCTAGCTGGACATTTTTATCTTTCTTTTGGGCTTCATTAAGTGCTATCTCGCGCAGCGGGTCGTCTGCTTTTTCGACGACTGTCTTTCTGACGTAGACCTTGACCTCGCCGGTGCTGGGATTGATTTTAGCGGATATTTCCTGGCCCGCCGCAAAAGCGTCTTTTCTATAAGCGGAGACGAGTGCCGTCTCTATTGCAGACAGCACTACTTCCTTCGGCAGGTGCTTTTCCGCCGAGAGCTGGGTTAGCGCCACCATGAACTCTGTCTTCATCGCATACCACTCCCAGATTCTATTCCATCAACAAAAAAGTGGGAACGAGCCCCACTTTTTAAGGTACTATGAAGTTATGGGTGAGAGTATAACATAACATTAATGAAAATGCAACTCAATTATTATGTGTAATTTCACCTCCTTACGGCCTGGATTACACGATTTCGTGAGGAATTTGGTGCGAAATAGGGGAAATTAGCTAAATAGGCACTTTTGCAGGAATTTGGCCGTGATGTTGTAGCTGGCGAAGAGCGCGCGGGTCAGCACTAGCTATTTCCGGCGAGCTTCTCCAGTTTTTCTTTTAGTTCTTTTCTTTTGGTCTCGGTCAATTTAACAGGGTTCTGCTGAATTTTGTAGTGCGGCTCTGAAAGTATCATTTTTTCTGGACCGAGGTCTTTGGTAAGGCAGACGTGAGAACAGACGACCGAGTTAGGCCCGATCCTGATTCCAGGCATCACGCTGGCGTTAATTCCGGTTTTGCTATCGTCGCCGATTATAGCCCCGAGCTTGTCACGGCCGGTATCAGTAGCCGCCTCGTCAATCTTTACCGAGACGTTCTGCTCATCAAAGCGGAAATTCGCCAGTACGGTACCTGCACCGAGCGAGCAATTTTTACCTATTATCGAATCACCGATGTAGCTGGAATGAACCCAGCAGCGGTCGCCAATATAGGAGCTTTTCACTTCGGTACCGTAGCCGATGACGCAGTCAGCGCCGATATGGGAGTAGTCGCGCACCAGGACGTTGTTGCCGATAAGCGAGCCGTCACCGATAAAAGCCGGCCCTCTTATGACCGCATTTTCCAGCACCCTGACGCCCTCGCCAATAACGACCTTACCTTCGATTGTTGCTTTTGAGGAAATGCTGGCTGAAGGAGAAATGTCCGTCCGGCTCACATCCAGCATATATTTGACCACATCGAAGATATGCCAGGGGTATTTTATTGGCGCCCAGAAATCATGGTACGGAATTACTTTTATTTTATGGCCGTCTTTAACCAGCATATCAAGCGCACACTCGTAGACATCGTCCCTGGTTGTCTTGACCTGCTCGATATAGTTCAGAAGCCTTCTAGAATCTGTATGCAGGTGAACCAGTATGTTTACCAGCCGGCTCGGCTCCTCCCCTGGCTTTGGCTTCTCTACGATATGTTCCAGCTCACCGGCTGAGTTCACCACCAGGTATCCTCCCGGAAAATAACTTTGGGTCTGGTAGCCCAGGACATAGGAACCTGCCGATTTCCTCTTGGCTTCCTTCAGGATGCTGTAATACGATGACGGAGCAAATACATCGTTGGGGTTGACTATCAGGATATGTCCATCGAACTGGGAAGCGGCGCTCTGGAGGGCATCGGCGATACCTCGCGGCTGTTTCTGTAGTACGAGCCTGATTTTAATATTCTTGACCCGGCCGGATATTTGTTCTATTTGGTCTATGTTGTATTTGTTGCATATAATTACGAAATCGTTAAGGCCAGCTTTCGTCGCTGCATCCAGTTGTCGCACCAATAGTGTCTTGCCCAGGAATTCGAGGAGGAATTTGTCGTCGGTGATGGGAAACATCCTTTTACCGATGCCGCCGCATAAAAAAACTGTTTTCATCCTTATAACCTCATTTTTCATCAATCAGCCTGGACTTTGTGTCTAATCAACGGCCTTATTGCCAGTGCCGGAACAGTTGCCGCCAGATGCTTAAGCGTTTTTAATATAAGCCGGCTGTGCCAGTCAAAAGGGAATTCGTCCAGTCCGGCGATAAACCGCGGCATCCCGCCCTGGCTTATTAAGCTATACAGGTTCTCGATCTGCCGGTTGCCCAGAGCACGATAAAGACGATGCGCCAGGTAGCCGAGCCTGAGTTCCTTGCCCAGCCTGGCGCGCCATCTCTTTTCGTACGAAGCCAACCGCGCTTCCGAGAAATCATCAGCAACAAATGCCTGGTGCAAAGTATCGGCGGCTATACCAGCGCACACCAGCCCGTAATATATACCACCCCCGGTGACCGGCTTAACCTGGCCCGCCGCTTCGCCCACCACCAGAAGCCGATGGCCGTAAGTTTTGGGTAGTGGCTGTAGCGGTATTAACCTGCAGTCAGGAGTAACTTCGATCGTGGATATTTTGCCCAGTCTATTGAGGGCAACCAGCAGGTTTCTGAAGCGCAGTTTCGGCTCTTTGTAGGTCAGTTGGCCTGCCAATCCCCTGTTATTTGCCACAGGCACCAGCCAGGAAAAACCGCCATCCCCGAAGCTCCGGTCAAAATAGATTTCAATGTCGTCGATATCATTTGCGGCTACCTCAGCTTGGACTCCAAAGAGGAATCTGTTGATTTTGCCCAGTCCAAGCCTGGCTGGCAGCGCCGACCCGAAGCCTGCGGCAATAACCGAGGTCTCGGCTTCAAAAATGGTTTTGCCGCTCTCGCCGTCGACGGTCACCTTTATGCGTTCCGCCGAGGGCTCAATGTCAGTTACTCTGGTATCGAAGCGATAGCGTACACCGACAGATTGGGCACGGACGGCCAGTTCTTTTTCCAGAGCTACCCGGTCGACCACATAGGCTACTTCCTCACGGCGGGCCAGTCTCAAGGATTTCCCCGACGGCGCTACGAACCTGGCCGATGATACCGGCCGCTTTGTTGTATTCAGGCCGGCTGGCAGTAGATTGAGGCAGTCTTTGCTTACGATTCCCGTGCAGCACACATCTTGGCCGGCGGCTGATTTTTTATCAAGTACTTGCACCTTGTAGCCCAACTGCCCCAGCTTACAGGCCAAATAACTGCCGACAGGTCCGGCGCCGATGATTATTGTATCGTACAAACTAATGTCCAGCCTGTATTATAACTATTTTGCCACCACATCGATATAAAGCCGTAGCGGCTCCTTCAGATAAGGCTCCGGAGCGTCGTCTTTATACAGGACAAAGTCGACCCTCTGTCTTTGGCCGAGCACCTCTGGTGTAAAACTCACCTTCTTCTCCCACTTTTGCTTGCCTGCCAGTGTACCTACATTTACCTGCTCCAGATCGGTGCCGTCTATTTCTATTTCTATCCGGTAGGTGGTCGGCTGATATTCATGGTTGACCACGCCCAGTATCACATATACGGGACTGCCCGCAGTTACCTGTTCCGGATAGTCCAGAGCTTTGCCTTCGGCATTAAGCACATAGAATTCGGTGAATTTATTTACCTTCTGCGGCGTGAGCTTCAAATATATAATTAAGCCTGTCGTAACCACTATAGCCACAGACAGGAAAATAATTAAAGCTAAGTTGGACTTTTTCAAAGCTAATGCCAATTATATATGCGGTGTTGCGGACTTGCAATCGTAGATTGCCACTAAGGGCGGTCGTTATTTAGCTGTTCTGTTTGAGATATTCGGCGTACCTTGCCAGGCTGGCGAAGGCGGTGGCCGGCTTGTGGGGCAGGTCGTAACAAACGGCATTTCTTTCAGCCAGAGAACGGATAATTTTCTTGGCCAGGCCGGCACCGAAGGCAATTGGCTCTGAGCCTACTACGATGGGCTTGTTGTATTTAGCCGTCAGTTCTTTTAAGGAGTCAAAGATTTTAATGATGCCTTCAAGTATAGCATCACGCAGGCGGTCCCTCTCGTCTAATTTGACCTCGCGGCGAAACTGTTCCATAGGCAGGGCCGGCATTATGCCCAGAAAGATGACTCCATCGACAGCCGGGCTGCGCAGGACGACTTCGACGCATTTCATCACACCTTCGCCGAAGACGCCGGCAACCATATCAACCGGGTTGCCATGACTCCACCACGCCGGCATAAAACTGTTCAGTTCATTAATAAGCTCCGGCGGAAATTTAACGACGTCCAGCCCCGCTTTAGCACAGGCATCAGCACACAGTACTCCCCAGCCACCGCCTGCGGTAACGATGCCGACCCTCCGGCCTCGTGGCAAGGGGTGGCAAAGGAAGGAGGTGCCGGAGTCGACAAGCTCATCCAGATGCCTCACCCGTACTATTCCTGTTTGCTGACACATGGCATCGACCACACTGTCCATGCCCGCTAGTGAAGCGGTGTGAGACTTGGCGGCGATGGCTCCGGCCTCGGTCTCACCGGTCTTAAGCATGACAATCGGTTTTTTCCTGGTGACTTCCTTGGCAGCTTTAAAGTACGTGGCGCCGTCTTTGAAACCCTCCACGTAGCTGAGTATAACCCTGGTCTCCGGGTCATCGGCCAGATAGCGGATGTAGTCTTCGGCATGAAGGTCGGCTTCATTGCCGCTGCTGATGCACTTGGCGCAGCCGAAGCCGCTCTCTATTGACATGCGCATCAGTGTGCCGACTATATTGCCGCTCTGGGAAACGATAGAGATGGGGCCGGGGAAGGGGAAGATGGGCGGCATCTCGGCGTAGAGCCTTTGATGCGGATTGACGATGCCATCAGTGTTGGGCCCGATAAACCTGACGTCGGCGCGCCGGGCTATCTCGGCCATCTCTGCCTGAAGGTCTTCACCCACTCTATCGACCTCGGCGAAACCGGCCGTTATTACCACGACCGATTTTATGCCCTTATCAGCGCATTCCTGCAGAACCTTTGGCACGCCCGGAGGCGGTATAGCAATTACGGCCAGGTCGGGGACTTCGGGAAGTTCGCTGACGCTTTTGTAGACTTTTTTGCCCAATATCTCGTCCTTAGTCGGATTAATGGGATATAACAGTCCTTGATAGCCGCCGTAGACGATGTTGGCAAATATACGGAAGCCCCATTTCATGGGGTTGCTGGTGGCCCCAAGAAAGGCAATTGAGCGGGGTTCGAAAATAAGTTTGAGCCTGGCTATAAGGTCAGATATTTCGTTGTTCAAGGTGAGTCAGTTGCCTTGTTGCTCTCGGATCTGCGATGGAAAACCGATTTACATTGTATCAGCTA
>CAYPRI010000003.1:5328-9924 GCA_964413085.1 uncultured Dehalococcoidales bacterium | reverse complement strand
TTAAAGGGGACTACGTTATCGACGCCTTTCTCCGCCACCTCGGCTGTATATTGAGCATATCGACTTCGTATCTCCCGACATTCTGCCTGCGTGCAGCCGTGGCCCTTGACTATGGCTTCGCTCTGGGTGTTCCAGGTTATTATTTCCGAATTGCCGCCGGCGACCATAAATACGCCGGCCTTGATGCGTTTGTCCAGACCCATTGCTATCTCCGAAACGAATCCTCCGAGGCTTATGCCAAGAACGGCTATCCGGTCTTTGTCCAGCTCCGGACGGCTGGATGCCCAGTCAACTATCTGCCTGACTTCGATAACCGAAGCGCGGTAGCCTTCAAACCAGTCCTCGGCGCTGGGGTATGGCATGTGGTTGACCATGGTTTCGGGCATGCGGCTGGTATGGAACACCAGATAAAGAATAAAAGCGGCATATCCTTTTTTGACCAGCGTCCGCGCCAGCAAATGGCAGGGTATGGCGCTGCGGTCGCCCCAGCCGTGAATCACGATTGCCAGCGGCGCCTTCTTAACATTCCGCGGCTGGAAATATTCACCGACAACAATTTTATTTTCGTAGACCGGGTAGGCAGTAGGAAAGTCGATTGAATAACACAGCCAGCGAGAGTTAGTCTCTTTTAGCTGAAAGTTGGCCTTTATCTCTCGGCTTTTGTAACCGTAAGGATTATTGCAGGTGACAGGCGAGTTTTGTGCGTAGCCGTCGTTCCAAAACGGGTGCATCCTTATATGTTAGCTTTGAAAGAATTTTTTGGCAAACTCAATGGGGCTAACTGCCCTAGTGGGAGATGCCTCAGCCGTGGCTGGTGGTAGGTGCACAGCACTGACCTGAAGAGGCGGTACAGCTGAAGGTGGAGAAGATTCTGCGAGGTTCCCTCTTGCCGCACTTTGGGCATTTTATTTCGGTATCGCTGTCGCCGATGTTTCTACGGGCTTCGAACTTTTCGCCGCAGTTTTCACACTTATATTCGTAAATAGGCATATATTTATTTCCTTTTCACCCTCACCCTGCCCTCTCCCTCAAGGGAGAGAGATAAGGTTTTTTCCAAGAGGGACTTCGTCCATCTTGAACTCCCCATTATTATTTAAGTGCTTTGGCCACGAACTGGGAGACGTTGCTGGTTTCGATGTTAAGTTTATAGTGCTCGTTCAGCTCCCCGATCTGATGCAGGCAGTTATCGCATGAGGTGACCACGAAACCGGCCCCAGTCTGCTTAATCTGTTCCGCCTTCCTTTTGCCAACTTCCATGCGGATGTCGGCATACTCGGGAACTGCCACCAGGCCGCTACCGGCGCCGCAACAGTAGCTCTCTTTCCGGTTCGGCGTCATCTCCACAAAATCCTTGACCGAGGCCTTGATTAGTCGTCGCGGCTCATCAAAGATGCCGCCCTTCCGACCCAGGTTGCAGGAGTCATGATACGTGGTCAACTGTGTATTTTTAGAAGCATCGAGATGCAGTTTTCCTTCCTGCAGATATTCATCAAGCACCTCAAGTATGCTGCGTACCTTGAAGGGCAAAGGATGACCGAACCACTTGGGCACCTCCCAGCGCATGGCAAAATAGGCGTGGCCGCACTCAGTGATAATGATTTCCTCGGCCCCTACCTTCTCCGCTTCCTTGATAATTCTATTAGCGATCTGTTTTTCCTTTTCGGGGTCGGCCAGAAAGACAGCGTAGTTGGAAGCTTCAAACATGCCCAGCGTCCACGACGCACCGGCCGAGTTCAGAAGCATGGCCTGCGGGACGATGGTGTGCGCTCCGGCCAGCGGCACGTAAAGCATGAGGGCGCCCTTCTTGCCAACTGGTATGCTCGCTTTAGAGCTGCCCAGTCTGTCCTGGACTTCTTTCTCCAGGTCCTTTATCTGCTCCAGATAGATATCGCGGAACATATCGGCGCTTTCTTCCTTAGTTATAGCCAGGTTCGCCAGCTCCACCAGCATCTCCGGTGCGTAGCCCGTAGCTGTGCCGATCGACCTCATAACGCGCATGATTTCCGCCGTCTCCACGCCGAAGGGACAGGCGAAGGTGCACCTCTGGCACAAAGTGCAGCTTGAGAAAGCTATATCCGATAGTTTGCGTAGTAGCTCGTCCTTGGACTCTTTTATTCCCACCCACTGCGGGAAGGCCCGCCCCAGGGGGTCGAAGAAACGACGGTACAAACGCCGCACCATCTCGGCGCGGTAATAGGGCGCGTGCTCCGTCTTTGGATTCGACTGCCAGTAATGGCAACTCTCTGTGCAGATGCCGCAGCGGACACATGTCTCCAGCGCCGTCAGTACCCGACGGTCCACCAGTTCACCCAGCATTTTCTCAGCTAATTCTAGCTTGCCCGGAGTCAAATCCACTGTGCTACTCATGTGTCCACTCCAGTACACCGCGACGGCCGAAGACCAAGCCCATAACGACGCGCTCGTAGAAGAAATAAATAGAGTGCTTGATTTTGCCGAACGGTGCATAGGCCAGTGTTACACCGGAAACAACCCAGAAGGCAGGCAATAGTGGCGTTACCGCTGCCGCTGCCGTACCCGAGGCCAGAAACAGTGTTACCAGAGCCAGCGAAAAATAATCATCAGGTGTGCTCAGCAGCCGCATAGTCGGGTCGGCCAGCCGTATGCCGAAGCCGGCTAAGCCCAGCACGGCGCCGACGCCGAAAAATGCCGCCAGTGATAGACGGAGGGCGAAAGGCATGTAGTCAAGCCAGGGCGTGGTTATTAGAAATGCCGCACCGATAAAGATGCCCAGATGGATGATGATGCCGCGTATATAAGCCACCCAGTGCAACCTGGCGCTCTCCTTGGCCCAGGGTGCCATGCCCAGCGTAAAAGCATAAACGACACCCAGTGCCGGCGACTTTTTTATCGGTGCCAGTTCCGACGGATAAGGCCGCCGCTGGGTGGTTACCAGTACGGCAATTACGCCGATGATAAATATAACGGCTCCGACCAGTAAAACACCAGCCGTCACCATTTGCAATGTGCTCATTTTGATTTTTTAACGAGGAAGGTGATTATCTTACCGTCTTTGCTTATGGAAATAAGCTCGTTCCCCGTGCTCTTGGTCCAGGCGGGTATGTCAGCCAGCACGCCCGGGTCGGTGGCAGTGGCCTGAAGCACGCCCCCAACCTCCATGGTTTTTACGGCCTGGCTCACCTTGACGATAGGTATGGGACAGAGCAAGCCTTCAAGATTCAGTGTTACGTCTACTTTTGTTTCTTGTGGCATTTTCTTCTCCTCTCGTTAGATAAACAGGGTCACTTTGGAGTGGTAGGCTAGCTCCAGCATGGTGGCCACGCCGCATGGGTCTTCCACCTCGTCAATGAGGTCTTCCCGCTTTATCTCCATGACCTGCATGCTCGTTTCACAGGGATACAGTTTCACGCCAAGGTCGATAGCGGTCTTTCTGAGTTCCTCCAGTCCTGTAACATTTTTGTCTTTCATCATCTTTTTGAACATCCAGCGGCCGATGCCCCAGAAGTTGAAACGGGAAGGGCCGATGCGATTAATGCCGCCCCGGTTCATGATACCGACCATCCTGCCGAACAAGCTCTTGCCGGTAAAGTTACCCTTCTGGATGGCTTTTACACCCCAGAAGGTAAAAAACATACTGGTCTCTCTGCCGGCGGCCGCAGCACCGATAGCAATAGTCAAGGCCGCAAATACTTTGTCCATATCGCCACTCATTACAATCATGGTTACTCCATCATCTTTTGCCATTTACACCCTCCTGGAATTTTTATTTTGCGTTAAATTCAATGGTAGTCAACTACCATTATGACCATTTGAACGTAAAATAGTCGTAAAATCGCCCCTGAGAAAGTTAAAAACTTGTAACATTTAAACGGCTGGTCCGCTTTTCTAACGAGGCCGACGGCCTCACTGTTCTAACCTCAGCCGCCGCCCCAGGCAAACCGGGTAAAAAACCTTAACTTGTCTGCCGAACTTTCTAATTTCTCGGTTCGGTTGCTGCCGCAGCGGGGGCATCTCTCGGTCTTATCTACTCTTCTATTAGCTAGCTGCGGTTTTTTAAATGTGCTGCGGCATTCGTTGCAGCCATATTCGTATACTTTCATTATATATCTCCCTTGACTCAATATTAAGCTACTATTCTCTCCGCCAGCTCTTTGTTTTTCTCTATCTGGTCGAGCAGTATCTCATGCACCATCTCGCAGGCATCGCCGATTTTGGGGTCGCTCAGGCTGTAGTAAACGCTGGTACCTTCCCGATGGAACTTGACCACACCCTTGTCACGGAGTATAGCCAGGTTACGGGAAACGACCGCCTGGGGCAGCTCGAGTTCCCTGGCCAGCTCGCCTACGGTCATTTCTCCCCCGCGCAGCTCCTCGATAATAATAAGCCGCTTGGCATCGGCGAAGGTTTTGCATAGCTCAGCCTTCAGGGCATACAGTTCAAGATTGTGTCTGGCCAATGGTGCACCTTCCTTATATTTATATGTATATATGTTAGCATATATGGGATCTGTTGTCAAATGGTTTTTTCACCCTCACCCTGTCCCTCTCCCTTGATGGGAGAGGGAATAGAGGTTAATTAAGAGGGGCGCAGCCCCTCTTAAACTCCCCGTCAGCGGGG
>CAYPRI010000003.1:1740-5228 GCA_964413085.1 uncultured Dehalococcoidales bacterium | reverse complement strand
GAATAGAGGTTAATTAAGAGGGGCGCAGCCCCTCTTAAACTCCCCGTCAGCGGGGGTACGGATTGAGCACGGTAGTGGTATAATGGGCTTCTTGGGGAGGAGACGATGGCCAGGTACATCATTGCTCATGACGTCGGCACCAGCGGCAATAAAGCCGTCCTCGTTGATACGGAGGGTCGCGTCCACGGCAAGTGCTCCGAGCCCTACAAGACCTACTACCCCAAACCGGGCTGGGCGGAGCAGGACCCCATCGACTGGTGGAAAGCCGTAACCAAGACCACCAGGCGCCTGCTGGAACAGACCGGAAAATCACCAAAGGACGTCGCCTGCATCACCTTCAGCACCCAGATGCTGGGCATCATCCCCATGGACCCGAACCAGGGCCATCTCCGGCCCGCCATCATCTGGCTGGACAACCGCGCCGGAGAGCAGGCCGACCAGCTGATGAAGAAGTTTTTAGGGCCGCGCGTCTTTGCCTTAATCGCCGGAACCGCACTCTGCGGCAAGGACGGCATGCCCAAGCTGCTCTGGCTCAAGACCGAAGAGCCCGATATTTACCATAAGATGTGCTGCTTCCTGGATACCGCCGGCTATCTTTTCTATCGCAGCACCGGAAACATGGCCATGGAATGGACCGGCGCCTCTGTGGTCGGGCTCGACCTTAAAAAGAAAGACTGGATGAACGGCATCATCAGCTACGTGGGACTGGATGTCTCCAAGCTGCCGCCGCTGGTCCGCTCCATAGACAAGGTCGGCGAGCTTACCAGAGAGGCCGCCAGGGAATACGGGCTGCTGCAAGGCACGCCGGTCATCGCCGGTGCCGGTGATGCTCCCTGTGCCGCGGTCGGGTCGGGCGCTGTAGACGACGGTGATGGCCATGTTTATCTTGGCACTTCCGGTTGGGTGGGTGTGGTCACCCGTCGCATAGTACAGGGCAAGTGCGGCGCCGCCACTGTCCATTCCGCCGACCCGGACAAGACGTTTCTATTTGCTGAAACCGAGGCTGCCGGCGGCTGCATCCAGTGGATAGCCGACGAGTTTTACAAGGCTGAAAAAAAAGACCCCAAGATTCCAAACGTTTATGCACTCATGGATGACGAGGTGGCCAAAATTCCGCCCGGCTCCAGATATTTATTGTTTACGCCCTGGATTTACGGGGAGAGGGCGCCTATAGACGACTGCTATGTGCGTGCCAGCTTCCTTAATCTGAGCGCCGAGCACAGTCGGGAGGACTTGCTGCGCGCTGTTTATGAAGGCGTGGCCTATAATATAAGGTGGATTGTGGAAATCGTGGAGAAAGAATTCAAGTTCCCGCTGCCCCAGCTCAGGGTCATCGGCGGCGGTGCCAAGGGAAAGCCATGGATGCAAATTATGGCCGATGTCACCCACCGCAAAATCGAGACCGTCCGAGATACACAGGAAGCCGGGGCCGTGGGTGCCGCGCTGGTGGCGGCTGTGGGACTGGGCATATATCCCGATTTCAAGTCGCTGAAAAAGGTGGTCAAGGTAGATAAGGCCTTCGAGCCGCAGCCGGAAAACTCCGCCATTTACGAAAATTTGTATCGAATGTACCGTGAGGTATACGGTGATTTAAAGGAATTCTACAGGAAGCTTAATAAAGAGAGATTCGACAGAGCAACCTGTGAATGAACAGTTATAGTCGGATATATTATCTAACCACGGAGGTGAAACATGAATGGTGAAGAAATATTAAGCATGCCTATGGCGCTGCCGGACGGTGTCGACTACAATGACTACATCATCGGCACCTATCTGGTCCAGTACCCGGCTGGCCTGCCCGTCCCCATTATCGCGCCTTTCCTGGCCATCGAGCAGAGCACCGGCACCTGGGTGGCCGTGCCCGGCGAGACAGAAGAGGTCCGGCGCCAGCACATCGCCAAGGTAATCGGCGTTTACGAAATGCCCGACTACGAATCCACCGTGCCGGCAGACCTGAAGACCCGCGATTGGTTCGTCCAGGTGGCTTACCCCGAA
The DNA here is from genome assembly GCA_964413085.1 of uncultured Dehalococcoidales bacterium. GTDB lineage: Bacteria > Chloroflexota > Dehalococcoidia > GIF9 > UBA5629 > 9FT-COMBO-48-23. The sequence goes on along the minus strand of CAYPRI010000003.1, from coordinate 3,233 downwards.
GTAAACATCGGCGAGCAGATACCCATGCTGCTGACCACGGTGGTGGGCAATATCTCCATGGGCGGCGAAATCAAGCTGGTGGACGTCCGCTTCCCCAGGAAATACGTTAACGGTTTCAAAGGGCCGAAGTTCGGCGTCGAGGGCATACGAAAGCTGCTGGGTGTGCCCAAGCGACCGCTGCTGAATAACATGATAAAGCCCTGCACCGGCTACACCTGCGAAATGGGCGCCGAGCTGTTCCGTAAGGCGGCCGCCGGCGGCTGCGACATCGTTAAGGACGATGAACTGATCGCCGACGCCTCGTTCAACTCGGTGCTGGAGCGTGTCAAGCTCTACATGCAGGTGGAGAAGCAGGTCTTCGAGGAAACCGGCGAGCATACGCTGTACACTGTCAACGTCACTGATAAAATACCGAAGGTATTCAAGAATGCCAGACGCGCCGTCGAGCTTGGCGTCAATGCTTTGATGATAAATTATCTGGCCGTCGGCTTCCCGGTGCTTCAGGCGCTGGCGGAAGACAAAAGCCTGAATGTGCCCGTACTGGCACACATGGACGTGGCCGGCGCACTTTACATGTCGCCGTGGCACGGCATCAGCTCGCACCTGGTGCTGGGCAAACTGCCCCGACTGGCCGGCGCCGACGTGGTGGTCATACCCGCGCCCTACGGCAAAGCGCCGGTAATCGACTACAAGTTCAAGAATGTGGCGCGCAACTTATTGTTCCCGCTGTACAATCTTAAGCCGACCTTCCCCATGGCCTCCGGCGGTATCACACCGTCGATGGTGCCGCAGGTGCTGGCGGCGCTGGGCAACGATATCGTCATCGGTTCCGGCGGCGGCATCCATGCGCACCCTCAGGGCCCAATCGCCGGCGGCAAGGCCTTCCGGCAGGCAATTGATGCCACCTTGCAGGGCATACCGCTGGCTGAATATGCTAAAGAGCATGAAGAGCTGGCGGCTTCACTTAAAGAGTGGGTCGACCCCTTCAGCAAAGGAATCAGAGTTTGAAAGGAGAAATGAAATGTCTAAAGTAACGGTTCTGGGGGGTGCCGGCGCCGTCGGTACCATCGCCTCGCAGACGCTGGCCGGCAGCGGTGCTTTCACGCAGTTGGCGGTGGCAGATGTAAATATCGCCTTGGCCAGAAAGCTGGCCGGCAAGCTTACCGGCGCCAAGGTTTCGGCCGTCGAGTTCGATGCCGATAGCCCCACCAGCATCAGAAGGGCCATTGGCGGCTCCGACGTGGTGTTGAACTGCGTCGGTCCGTTTTACAAGTACGGGCCGCCCATATTAAAGACGGTCATCGAGGCCAAAATGAACTACGTCGACGTCTGCGACGACTTCGACGCCACCGAAGCGATACTGGCAATGGATGACAAAGCCAAGAAAGCTGGCATTTCGGCGCTCATCGGCATGGGCAGCTCGCCGGGCGTGGCCAATGTGCTGGTCAGGTTCTGCGCCGATTCGCTGCTCGACCAGATTGAGTCGGTGGACA
>CAYPRI010000003.1:0-1640 GCA_964413085.1 uncultured Dehalococcoidales bacterium | reverse complement strand
GTGCTGGTCAGGTTCTGCGCCGATTCGCTGCTCGACCAGATTGAGTCGGTGGACATATATCACGCTCACGGCGGAGAAAAAATCGAGGGGTCGGCCGTTGTTAAACACCGCATCCACTCCATGAAGGTGCCCATACCCATGTTTCTCGACGGCAAGTTCACCACGATTAACCTGTTCGACGAGACGGGGAGGGCGCTGGAGGAGGTCACCGAGTTCAGGGACGTTGGTACCTACCCGGTCTACGGCTATCCCCATCCGGAGACCATCACACTGCCCAAGCATCTCAAGGGCCTGAAGCGGGTGACCAATCTGGGGCTGGTGCTGCCTCCGGCTTACGCCGAGTTGATAAAGGGCATGGTCAGGCTGGGCATAACCGACGAGAAATCAATGGTGGTGCAGGGACAAAAGGTGGTGCCGCTCGAGTTTGCCGTGGCCTACATACTGTCCCAGCGTGAACGGCTGCTGAAAGAGGCTAAAATCAACCAGCCCATGGGCTGCCTGAAGATCGTGGTCAAGGGCATCAAGAACGGCGGCAAGAACACCTATATCTTTTCCATGTCGTCGAGAGGCCAGGGCATGGGCGAGGGCACCGGCATACCGGCGGCCATCGGCGCCATCATCATGGGCACGGGCAAGATAACGCAGAAGGGCGTTATGCCGCCCGAGGCCTGCGTCAATCCCATGGACCTGATAGAGCTGGCCAGGACCAAGGTGAAGACCGCCGACGGCAAAGGCTTCCCCATCCACATCGAGTTCATCGATAAGGACGGCAAATCCCAGGAGCTAAAGCCGTTTAGCTAATTTTTTCAGCCTCACCCTAGCCCTCTCCCGTCAAGGGAGAGGGAATAGAGTTTTTTTTAAGAGGGGCTTCGCCCCTCTTAAACTCCCCTATGTTGTATGAAAAATGACCGTTCATGAAGCTATCCGGCGGAGGTTCAGCGTCCGCCATTACGAACCAAGGCCAGTACCGGAAAAAATACTGAAGGCCATTGAAAAAGCCGGCGAGACTTCAGTACCACTGGATAAAAACATCAGTGTCCGCGTGCATCTAATCCGGCAGGGCAGGCTGGTGGCGGAGCGAATGACCTATCTGACCGGCAGGCAGTGGCTGTTCGGTTCGTCGCCCCACTTCATCATCGCCACCGCCGAAGAAAAGCCCGGCTTCATGCTGGAAACGGGCTTCCGCATGGAGCAGGTGATACTCTTGGCCACCGCGCAGGGCCTGGGCACCTGCTGGGTCGGCGGCCTGTTCATCGAAGAACAAATCGCTGATTTTCTCAAGTTGCCGCCCGGCGAGCGCGTCATCGCTATAACACCTCTGGGCTACCCGGATACCTCCTTCTACGGCCGGGCGATAAATCCTGTTATCCACCTGGGCGTGCCCGAGCCCCGGCGCCGGAAGCCGCTGGAGCAAATCGTTTACGGCGCCGAGTTCGGCTCGCCGCTGGAATCTAAAGACCCTGAACTGCTGGAAATACTGGAATGCACGCGGCTGGCGCCGTCGTGGACGAACTCCCAGCCCTGGCGTTTTCTGGTCGATGAACGTCAGATAGTAGCACTGGCCGAAATCAGGACAAGCCGCTTCTATCACGGCAAGCATTACTACCGGCTCGACCTCGGCATTGCCATGTCGCATTTCT
>CAYPRI010000002.1:7372-61920 GCA_964413085.1 uncultured Dehalococcoidales bacterium | reverse complement strand
AACGTTAGGTTGAGCGTAAAACAGAGACCAATCAGGGAGCGACGACGAAATTTTTCAGCGCACCGATTTTCTCTATTTTTATTTCAATTATATCCCCGGGGTTCATGGGCCCTACGCCCGACGGTGTGCCTGTGGCGATGACGTCGCCGGGTAGCAGCGTCATGACACCGGAGATGAAATTGATGAGCTTGGGTATACCGAAAAGCAGATCGCTGGTGGATGCCGACTGGCGCAGCTCACCATTAAGATACGTTTCAAGTTTCAGATTGTCCGGCTCGACTTCGGTCTCTATCCAGGGGCCTATTGGAGCGAAGGTGTCGTAGCCTTTGGCCCTGGTCCACTGTCCGTCAGCCGCCTGGGCATGGCGGTCCGAAACGTCGTTGACACAGGTGTAGCCAAGCACATATTCCCTGGCCTTTTCCTCCGAAATATTTTTGGCCTTTTTGCCGATGACCACGCCCAGCTCGCCTTCGTAGTCGATGCGCTGCCAGCCCTGGGGCAGAACGATTTTATCCTCAGGACCGATAACTGCCGTTGACGGCTTGAGGAAGATGAGCGGCACCGAAGGCATGGGCAACTTCATCTCCTCGATATGGCTGCGGTAGTTCAGTCCTAGACAGACTATCTTGGAAGGCCTGCACGGCGAAAGCAGGCGGATATCATTAAGAGAGAATTTGCTGCCGTCCAGTATGGACGGGCTGTTTAAATGGCCGAGATGCGAGCAAGTATTGCCGTATATTCCGCGTATGACATTGCCGGCTAATATGCCGTATTTGGCCCTACCGCCAGCAGAAAAGCGTACTATTCGCATCTCTGCCTTTATTTTACTTCTACAGCTTGGCGGCGTCGAGAATCGCGGGGACCTTTGATTCCAGGCCGATAGCCATTATGTGAGTGCCCTGGCACATGCCCTTCATCTCATCTATGAGACGGGCGGCTATCTCAATGCCCTTCTGCAACTTGTTTTCGGCTTTGTCCATCTCATCGATAAGGTCATCGGGGACATGTATACCGGCGACGTTCTTATTCATAAACTTGGCCATACCAGCAGACCTCAGCACCACGATGCCCACCAGAACCGGCACGCCGAATTTTTTGGCTTCTTTCATAAAGGCTTCGAAAGCTTTGGGTTCATAGACGGCCTGGGTCTGGAAGAACTGCGCCCCCGCCTTTACCTTCCTCTCCATCTTAATTAGCTGCGGTTCAACCGGGTCGGCGCACGGCGTGACGCAGGCGCCAAGGAAAAACTTGGGATTACCTTTCAATTCTTTGCCAGCCAGGTCTTTGCCTGCCTCCAATTGCCGGGCTGCATATAACAACGAAACAGAATCCAGGTCGAATACCGGTCTGGCGTCGGGATGGTCTCCCAGCGTGACGTAGTCACCGGTGAGGCACAGAACGTTTTCTATGCCCATGACATAGGCATTAAGTAAGTCCGACTGCAGTGCTATCCGGTTCCGGTCGCGGCAGGTCATCTGGAACACCGGCTCGACGCCTTTTTGCTTCAGCAAATGGCAGGCGGCCAGCGACCCCAATCTCATGACGGCGCTCTGCTGGTCGGTGCAGTTGACTGCATCCACTCTATTTTTAAGCAAGTCAGCATTTTCATTAAACTCGTGTATATCCACGCCCTTGGCTGGACCGATTTCAGCGGTGACTACGAACTTGCCGTTCTGAAGTTTTTCACGCAGACTCATCTCTGTTTTTCCTCCTTCAAGAATAGCTAGACCTTTGTTTCCTGATGCTCCAGCGCCCACATGATGCTGGACCTGAGCGTCTTCGGCGGCTGCATCCTGGCATAGTTCTTGACCTGTGGCGCCACCGTCCGCATCTTGTCCAGCTGCCCCAGTTTCTTCAATCTTTCGTAAATCAGGTGCCAGCCACAATCACGCACGTCCGGCTCAACCTCGCATCTGCCGTTCTTGGCGCCGCCACATGGCCCGTTGATCAGCCATTTGGTGCAGGCGGTTAAGGGGCAAATTCCGCCGGTCAGGTCAAGGACACAGTCGCCACATTCCCGGCAGCGCTCGCTGCCCCTCCAGGTCCCGCCCACGCCGCCTACATTGACCGTGTTGGCCGCGGGATGTACCAGCTTATTTACCACCGCGGCCGTGGCCTGGACCCCGATGCCGCAGGTCATAACCAGCAGTGAATCTGCGGCATTTATCTCATCCTCGTGGGGAAACAACCTGGTCTTAATCAGTGCTTTATCGCACAGGAAATCGACCACACAGTGGCCGGTGACGGTCTTGCCTTCCTGCTCCAGCTTGCGCATCATATCGAGCACCTGCGGTTCGTCGCCGGTCTGGCAGACCTCGGCACAACCCTTGCAGCCGACTATAAATACTTTCTTATCCTTTTCTAAATAGCCAATAATTTCCAGAAAGGGCTTCAATTCAGATATTATCATTTGTCTACCTCCATAGCTGTGGTTTCCTCGATCTCCTTGAGAACTAAATCGATAATTTTGGGTAGTTTCTCTTTAACTGCCGGTGAAAGCTCGAGACCGAAGTCGATTGTCTCGGGCTCGATGCCGATAACGATTGTAGACTTCGGCTGTTTATTGAATAAAGCCATGGTTCTTAAGCTGTCCACTACTCCGACGTCGTGGATGGAGAAGGGCGGCGCGCCCTCCAGATCTACCACATCGAAGTCAAACCGGTAAATGGTTCCCGGCGTGTCTCCGTTTCTAACGGCATCAACTATGATTAGTTTGTCTAAATTATCTTCTACCAATGATAAAAAGTCAGGGCAGGTGCCGGCATCGACTATGTTGATATTAGAATCATTTGTAACCTCGGCCAATTTTTGGACCAGATGAACGCCTATACCCTCGTCTTTAAGCAACAGGTTACCGACTCCTAGAACTGAGATTCTCGCAGTACAGCTACGTGTTTCATTATTAACTGACTTTGTATATTCCAAGAGTTCGTCCTTTTGGCGTAATGACATGGATGGCGCAAGCAAGGCAGGGGTCGAAGGAGCGAACGATGCGTCCGATCTCATAAGGATTGCTTTCGTCCTTTATCTTGGTTCCGATAAGCGCCTGCTCCACGGGACCCGGCTGCCCTTTATCATCTCGAGGGCCCAAATTCCAGGTACTCGGGACCACGCACTGGTAGTTGGCGATTTTCTTGTCTTTTATCTCAACCCAGTGGCCCAGGGCGCCTCTGGCGGCATCGACCAATCCCATTCCGGAAGACTCATCGGGTATCTGATAATCTATGTAAGCGGGTTCACCGGGTTTCAACTGGAGTAGCCATCCGGGCATGGAGTCGGCTACAAATTTAGTATAAAGAGCTCGGGCAGCATGGCGGCCGAGTACTGAGAAAAGTGCCTTGGGACTGGCTTTGAACTGAGAAAGCACGGAATCAACCAGCTTTTTTACCGTGGGTTCACCGCTGGCATAAGTAGCCACTACACGGGCCAGGGGGCCGACCTCGTAGACTTTTCCATCGTAACGGGGGGCTTTAGCCCAGGAGTAAGCACTCTTCTTATCGTGCTGAGGCTCCGTCACTCCGTGTGAGGGATGCTTTCCTGTACTTGAGTCCGCGTACCAGGAGTGTTTGACATACTCCAGAATTTTGTTGGTATCCACGGGGCCGAGCTTGAGGACAGTTGAAACCGTCCCCTGCTTTAACAGTCTCTTCCTTTTAGTATAGTCCGGATTTGTGCTTTCGAGGTCGAAGCTCCCATAAGACAGCAGGTTTCCACAGCCGGCGCCGATTTCGAAATAATCGGGATAAGCTGCGGCCACCGCTAATACGTCGGGGATATAAACATTATCGATGAAATCCCTCAGTTCATTGAGCCTCCACAAGAAAGAGGCTATTTTATCGACGGTGACTGTTTCGGTGACGCCGCCGGGCATAACTGCCATGTTGTGAGGCATTTTGCCACCAAAAACAACCAGCATCTCCTGAGCCTTGCGCCTCATTTCCAGGGCTTTTACGTAGTTGGCTGTGGCTGCTATGTTTACTTGGTCGCTAAGCCGGTAATCGCCCTCATAACGGGGGACGAATGGGGCCAGCTCGCCCCTCTGGATGAATGCCTTTATCGAGTTCAGAGCGGGGTCATTGCCGGTATATCCCGCTACCTTGGTAACATCGACATAGTCGAGAGCGGCCAGGTGATAAAAGTGAAGGATGTGGTCGGCGATGTGAGCTGCACCGAGAATCAGATTGCGAACAATTCGGCCATTATCAGGTATCTTGTCTGATATGCCAAAAGCACTATCCAGGTTTAGAGTCGAGGCTATGGAATGACTGGTAGGGCAGACACCGCAAATACGCTGCGTGTATCTTTGCGCATCGCGCGGGTCTCTGCCTTTCAGTATCAGTTCAATGCCCCTAAACATCATGCCTGAACTGTGCGCATCTTTAACCACACCGTTCTCGGTAGTAACTTCAATTTTGAGGTGTCCTTCAATCCGGGTAATGGGGTCGACAACAATCTTGCTCAACTTTTATTTCTCCTTTCCCGGCAATTTACCTATCATGGGCATATTGGCATCGTCTAATTTCTTATAGAAGGGTGCCACCAAATCTGGGAATCCCGGCTCGCAGCAGCCGATGCAGGGCGACCCAGCCCCGATACACCAGCTCGTGCCGTGGTTCCACAGTCTAATCGGGCAATCCGCATGCGTCACCGGCCCTTTGCACCCCAGCTCGTTGAGGCAGCCGGGCTCGCCGAATCTTTTAGCGAATTTGCCTTCATCGAAGTAAGCTCTTCGCGGGCAGTTCTCGTGGATTAGATTCCCATAGAAAACCTTGGGACGTTTTAGCTCGTCCAGTTCCCGGGGCTTGGGTAAGCCGAAGAGGAGCACGGAGGCGACGCTTCCGATAAACCAGTCCGGGTGGGGTGGGCAACCGGGGATATTAATCAGCGGTTTGTCTATGTTGCGGGATTTGAGAAATTTGTCGACACCCATGTATCCCCCGGGATTGGGCTTGCCGGCAGCAATGCCGCCGAAGGTAGCGCAGGTGCCGAGAGCCAAGATTGCCATGGCGTCTTTGGCCAGGGCTTCGACGCGTTCCGCCATAGGTACAGGCTTGTCATTTTTCTCGCCCAGCGAACCATAAGCACCGCCGTCTTTAGTGGGAACGGCGCCTTCGACAACCAGCACATAGCCGCCTTTATTCGTTTTCGGAACATTTTCCAGCACCTGAATGACGGCATCGCCTTCGCCGGCCATTACGGTTGCCTGGAATTTGAGGTTAACATGTTTTCCGGGGACGACATCGTCGATGAGGACATTTTTGATGGTTGGGCTGACAGAATTGAGGACTGATACCGAACATCCGGTGCAGGTTCCCGCCTGTATCCAGACAATCGGAATTTCTTGAACGTTTGCCTTAGGCATTTTACCCCCTTTCAATGAGAAGAACTGCTAAGAAATGCCCGGAACTGCCAACCGCAGATTTTACACGTTTATGGCAATTTGTGCAAATAGGCAGAGAACGGGGATTACCGGCGGCTTATATTTAGACCTATTTTGGTTCAAAGGTCACCGTGACCAGAGCCGTATGCGTGGTGACGCCGGCACTGTTTCGGGCGGTAAGTATATAGGCTGTCGTCCGGTCTGGGCTGACTTGCTTGGTACCCGAGTCGGACACCGTGCCGACGCCCGGAGTGATGGTAATTGAAGTAGCTCCGGTAACCTGCCATTTGAGAGTGGTTTTCCCACCAAATGGAATGACGGTCGGGCTGGCGGAGAACAGGTTAATAAATGGCCGGCCCGTAACCGTAATTACAGTCACGGTAACGGAGGCGGTAGCAGAGCCGGAGTCATTCGTGGCCGTCAAGGTATATGTCTTTGTATATGCCGGGGACACCTTAAGTTCTCCATCCGGGGCTACGGCACCTACGCCCTGGTCTATGGAAACGGACGTGGCTCCGCCTACCTGCCACTGTAGTGTGGCAAAACCGCCAGGGACAATGCTGGTGGGATATACAGAGAAGCGCAGTATTACCGGCAGCGCAGTGGACTGGGTTATGGTTACTGCGGTCGAAGCGCTAACGGAGCCCGAACTATTTGTTGCCGTTAAGGTATATACGGTGTTGGCAACAGGTGATACCAATCGGCTTCCGGATAGTGGTACAACGCCGATGCCCTGATCGATGGAAACCGAGGTAGCACCGGCTACAGTCCACTGCAGCAGTGAGGAGTGCCCGGCAGTTATGCTGCTCGGGTTTGAAGTGAAACTGATAATAAAAGGTGTCCCGGCTGGCGGAGCCACATTTACCGTAGTGGAAGCCATAACTGAGCCAGCACCGTTCATCGCCGTCAACGTATATGTCGTCGTAACGTTAGGCGATACCGATTTTGTTCCCGATAATGGCACGGCGCCTATGCCCTGATTGATAGAGACTGAAGTGGCTCCGATAACATTCCACTGAAATGTCGAAGAGTTACCCGCAGTTATATTGCTCGGAGTAGCCGAGAAGGTTAGTATGGCGGCCGCACCGGCCGGTGGATTAACTACAACGGTTGCCAGTGAAGTAGCCGAGCCATATATGTTCGACGCCGTGATTGTGTAAGCAGTTGTAGCTGAGGGAGTTATTGTCATACTGCTCGATAGAGGCACATCACCGATGCCGTTGTCTATGAAGACATTATCTGCGTTGCCGACATCCCACTGAATGGTTGCCGAGCTGCCAGCATTAATGACCGGCGGGTTGATATCGAAAAAATTGATGAGAGGCAGTGCGCCCAACGGCGCTGATGGATAAGGAACCGGGTAAGATGGACTGTAAGGTATATATGGATTGATGGTTAACGTCGCTGATGAAGTAACCGTATTATTCGCGTTGCTGGCTGTCAGCACGTAGTCGGTAGTGTACGATGGAGAAACAAGCTGGTTTCCCGATAGCGGCACATAGCCTATATCAGGCTCGATGAATACTGAGGTGGCGCCGGTGACGTCCCATTGAAGCGTTGCTGAGTCGCCCATGTTAATAGATGATGGAGCAACCGTGAGACTATTTATGGTCGGTTCGGCGGAAGAAGGCGCCACTCCCTCGTTGGGGCTTGTTTCGGCAGGTATGTTTACAGTAAGCAAGGCTGTTGCCGTTATAGAGCCAAACGCATTTGAAGCAATTAAAACATAGGTTGTAGTGGCAGGCGGCGATACAACGGTGCTACCGCTTGGATACTGGTTGCCGGAAAAAGGGTTTATTTTTACCAAACTGGCGTTATTTACGGCCCAGGTCAGCGTAGCTAACTGCCCCGCTGTAATGGTCGAAGGGCTGACGCTGAAGCTAACAACGGTAGGTGGAGTCGGCACGCAGCCAGCACCGAGAAGGAATATTATCATAAGTAGAAACAATATTTTTTTCACCTGAACTCTCCTCATCTGTCACCTGTTTGTATGAGTATGACTATTATGTCAATAGTATCAGGTTCAAGATTAAAAAGTCATCAAATTGCGGAATTAAAAGTTACAAAATTGTGAAATTCAGGCGGCATCGTTTGTTCAATTACCCGCAGTACCAGGTACCAATTTGCCAGACATAAAATTACCTATGGGCTATTCACTTGAGACTGTATCGGTCTATATACTAAGTTAAGTTAATTTAGCGATAACTTACGTAAAGATTGTTGAGTCATTCAGAGATGAGAAACATGGTTAAACAAAACAAGGCCAGAGTGAATGGTTCTGAAGAGCTGGCGCAAGCTCTAATTCGGTGCGCCGGCACCGGAATATATATTATCCAGGATGGAAGATTTTACTACATCAACTCGCTGTTTCTGGAATTAACCGGCTACACGGAGTCAGAGCTGCTGGGCCTTTATGCCCTCGACCTGGTACATCCAGACGATAGGGAGGTTGTCCGGAAGCAGGCAATCGAGAGCCTGAAAGCAGGCCGTTCATTTCCCTATGAGTACCGATTTATTAGGAAAGACGGCGGAATAATCTGGGTTCTGGAAAGGCTAACGTCTATTGAGTATGGGGGCAAGCGGTCAGCTGTGGGCAGCTTCATGGACATCACGGAACGGAAACAGGCGGAACAGGCCCTGGCGAAGTCGGCGGAGAGATACCGGATGATGGTGGAGGAGATGGAGGATACCTATTTAGAAACCGGGCTCGATGGTAGTTTTACTTTCGTCAATGATGCAATGTGCCGGGCTTTAAGATATTCCCAAGAGGAACTGACGGGTATGAACTATCGGGTTGTTGTGGCTGAGGAAGATGCCAATGCCATGTATAGTGACTTCCATACTGTCTACCAGACGGGTAAGCCACTCAAAGGCCTTTCTTATCATCTTTTAAGAAAAGATGGTACCACAGAAATCGCTGAACTGTCAGTTCGGGCTCGGCGAAATCAAGAAGGGCAAATAATCGGATTTTGTGCAGTCGGCCGAGATATTACCGAACGCATGCGGATGGAGGAAACGTTAAGACGGTCGGAAGAAAGATTCAGGACTATCATGGACGAAACGCACGACGACTATTTTGAGGTTGACCTGGGAGGACATTATACTTTTGTAAACGATGCCTTCTGCCGTAGCGTGGCTTACACGCCGGAGGAGCTCATCGGTATGAACCACAAAGTTACCACCGCTCCTGAAGACCACAAAAGAATTTATGAGGCTTTCAATCAGGTTTATGTTACAGGTCATCCAATTCGGGCACTTACCTTCAAATTCATACGCAAGGATAGCAGCGATGGTGTGGGTGAACTATCAGCTTTCCCGCTATGTAGTGAGAAGGGCGAGGTAGTTGGATTTCGTGGAGTTAGCCATGACGTTACTGAACGAGTTCGGATGGAGGAGGCCTTAAAGCAGTCCGAAGAGCGGTACCGGACGATACTCGCCGAGATTGAAGAAGGCTACTACGAGGTGGACCTCGCCGGCAATATCAAGTTCGTTAACAGGGCAGCTTGCCGCCAGTTCGGCTACACAGAACAGGAATTGATTGGAAGTAACTATCGAGTTTATGTGCCAAAGGAAGACGTAAAAGGAGTGTACAGGGCGTGGAATAAAGTCTACAAGACGGGCCAGCCGTTGAAATCTTATCCTTTTGCTACGGTCAGGAAAGACGGGACGCAGATATTCGTGGAAAATTCTGTTTCGCCTTTGCGTGACAAGTCGGGAAAGATTATGGGATTCCGGGCAGTCAGCCGCGACGTTACTCAGCGAAAGCAATTCGAGCAAAAACTGACAGATATGGCCACACATGACTCTTTAACTGGCCTGCCCAACAGGAGTTTGCTTAGCGACCGGCTGACGATAGGATTGGCGCTGTCGCGGCGCAGCGGTAACCGTCTGGCCGTACTCATGCTTGACCTGGACAAATTTAAAGTTATCAATGATACCATGGGACACTCCGTAGGCGATGAGCTATTAAAAGCTGTTGCTGAGCGGCTCACCAGCGTCACGCGTAAGAGCGACACCATTTCGCGCATTGGAGGGGATGAGTTCGTTCTGGTGCTGCCTCAAATTTCCAGCCCAAACGATGCCGCCAAGCTGGCACAAAGAATACTGGATATGTTTCAGGAGCCATTAATTTTCGATGGCCACCGGCTCAAGATAACCACGAGCATAGGTATTGCAGTTTACCCCGATGACGGAAAAGAAATTGAAGTTTTATTAAAGAATGCGGATAACGCCATGTACCAGGCCAAGGATAACGGCCGTGATACCTGCCGATTTTATGGCCGCTGCGAACTCGTCGACGAAGTCCGTCCTGAAGCATGAAGTATGCGTAAAGAATTGTGACCATAAACAAGAAGCTGGGTATCTTGGAGAAACCCAGCTTCAGTCATTTACAGCGGCCCGGATATTTACCCCTGTCCTATCCGGAACATTCTGGTGCCGCATTTGGGGCAGGTGCCCTGCGTCGCGGGCTTGCCATTCTTCATCTTGACGGACCTGGGATTGCCCATCTCTCTTTTAGTGCGGCACTTAACACAGTATGCTTGCATGTGGAGACCTCCTTTCAAAACTAGAAACGAAGAACCCCAATCAAAGGTTTATACGTAAATGAGCCTACAATTTCCGACTATTTAGCTGGCTAGGTTTAATAATCCTTTACTGGGGGGTGAAGTCAATGCCGTATTTCTAATCGGAATTAGCTTTGAAACCTATTGACACACTTGAACGTAGAGGGTATACTTTCTTCGACTTCGAACATCGCAACATAAATCGTATAAGAATATAATGGGCAGCCATCATATAAAGCGGGCCGGCATACGGTGAATAACTCCCGTCTTTCAAAATGGTATCTGTATTTATAAGTCAGAAAACAGAGAGCGAAGCCAAGCCAACTGTGGCACTCACCTGATCGCTTTATATTACATATTAATAATGGTTAAGGGGGCAGACATGACTAAATTGGGAGCCTGGAAATGCTTCTCCGTGGTTATGGTGTTCCTGTTAATTCTGGGGCTGGCAGGTTTAGCTATGCCTTTGGGCTTGGCTCGGGCGGATACGGTGGTCACCTTTCCCGATGCCAATCTAGAGGCAGCCATCCGGGACGCTCTGGGCAAACCGTCCGGCGATATTTATGCTTCCGAGCTTGCCGGACTGACCAATTTCTCTGCCGATAGTAGAGGAATTGTGGACCTTTCTGGACTCGAATATTGTGTCAACCTGACCTCGCTATCTTTGTACAATAATCGGATCAGCAACCTGACCCCGTTGGCAGGGCTCACCGCCCTCAACTTTATGAATTTGGGCAGTAATCGGATAAACGACCTGACTCCGTTAGCAGGATTGATTAACATGACCGAGCTGCTTATTTACAATAACCAGATAAGCGACCTGAGTCCGTTGGCCGGTCTCATTGGTCTTATGCGCGTAGATCTGAGCAGTAACCAGATAAGCGATCTGACCCCCCTGGATGGACTGGCCAATCTTGACCAGCTTTATCTGGGCTCCAACCAGATAAGCGACCTGTCCGCTATTGCTGGCCTGACCAGCCTTACCTTTCTTACTTTATCCCCTAATCAGATAAGTGACTTGACCCCGTTGTCAGGCCTGACCAATCTTACCGTACTGGAGCTGGGCAATAACCAGATAAATGATATTACACCTCTAGCTGGATTGGTCAATCTCCAGTCGCTGGGCCTGGGCTCCAATCAGATCAGTGACCTCACCACACTGGCGGGCTTGACCAGTCTGCAGGCGCTCACCATGTGGAGTAACCAGATAAGCGACTTATCGCCATTGAGCGGACTGACTAACCTCCAGATACTCCGTATAGGCGGTAACCAGATAAACAACCTGACTCCTCTAGCCAGTCTGACCGGTCTGGTAGAACTCGATGCTGGCTCTAACCAGATAAGTGACCTGACCCCATTGGCTGGCCTAGTAAACCTACAGAACCTGTATATGTACAATAACCAGATAAGCGACCTCACCCCATTGGCGGGCCTACCCAGCCTTCAGTGGCTGGGTCTTGGTTCCAACCAGATCATCAATTTGTCACCTTTGGCCGGGTTGACCAGCCTCAAATCAATCGATGCCGGCAACAATCAAATAAGCGACTTGACTCCTTTATCGGGGCTGATATCCCTTAACCAGCTCAATTTTTATAGTAATCAGATAACCGATATATCGCCCTTGGCCGGATTGACCAATCTCAACTGGCTGTCTCTTAATTCTAACCAGATAGGCAATCAATTGGCTCCTCTGACCGGGCTGAACAATCTCTATGGAGTCGATCTGGGGAATAACCAGATAAGTGACATATCTCAGTTAGCGGGAATGACAAACCTGCAGTACCTGGGCCTCGCCTCTAATCTAATGGACAACAATTTGGTTCCGTTGACAGGATTGACCGGTCTCCAAACGCTGGACCTCAGCTCTAACCATATAAGCGACCTGACGCTAATCGGGGGAATGACAAACCTGAGGAGCCTCTATCTGAATTCTAACCAGATAGGCAACCAGTTAGCTCCACTTGCTGGATTGGCCAACCTCCAACAACTCGCTCTGAACTTCAATCAGATAAGCGATATTTCGTTGCTGGCAGGACTCAGCAACCTTTTCTGGCTTGACCTTGGCAATAACCAGATAAGCGATATTTCACCAGTGGCTGGTATGACTACCCTTGTCTGGTTACATTTGAACAATAACCAGATAAGCCACCTGACTTCTCTGGCGGGCCTGACTAACCTAACTGGGCTGTCTCTGGAAAATAATGAGATAAGCGATATCCAGCCGCTGGTAAATAATCCGGGGCTGGCGGAGTATGACATCGTATGGTTGAATGGCAATGCATTGAACCAGACTTCAGCTAACGTATATATTCCGGCGTTGCAGGCCAGAGGCGTTAACGTGGTTTGGGACGGTTGTGTGGCGGTGAATTTCCCCGATGCCAACCTTGAGGCTGCCGTCAGGGAAGCTTTGAACAAACCGACCGGTATTATTAAATCAACTGAACTGGCAAATTTGTGGAACTTGAATGCTTCCAACAGAGGAATAATAAACCTTAGTGGACTTGAATATTGCACTAACCTTAATCAGCTTGACCTGCGGGATAACCAGATAAGCGATATCGAGCCTCTGGTAAATAACTCAGGACTGGCCACCGACGATATCGTGTGGTTGAACGGCAATCCACTAAGCCAGACTTCTGTCGATACGTATATTCCGGCACTTCAGGCCAGAGGCGTAATTGTGGCCTGGGATGACCCGGTGTTGGTCACCTTTCCAGATGCCAACCTGGAAGCCGCCATACGGGATACTTTAGACAAACCGTCGGGTGATATACATTCTTCCGAGCTTGCGGCTTTGATATACCTAAACGCGGGTGGCAGAGGAATCGTAAATCTATCCGGGCTGGAATACTGCATTAATTTGACCTGGCTCGGTTTATATAACAATCAGATAAGCGACCTGACCCCCTTATCAGGATTAACTAAACTAGGCAGTGGCTGGGGAGGGCTGGATTTAAGCAATAACCAGATCAGTAATCTGGCTCCTCTGTCGGGGCTGACTAACCTGACCTGGATTGGGCTGAGCTCCAACCAGATAAGCGAGCTGAGTCCTTTATCGGGTCTGACCGAACTTTCCGGCCTCAAATTGGACAGTAACCAGATTAGCAATCTAGCTCCGTTGACTGGACTGTCCAATCTGCAGTCGTTATATCTTGATAATAACCAGATAAATGACCTGACGCCTCTTGCAGGGCTGACTAATTTGACTTTGATTGGGCTCAACTCCAATCAGATAAGCGACCTAACTCCACTCGCAAATCTCACCATCCTAAGCGAATTGTATCTGCGATACAACCAGGTGAGTAGTCTCACGGGAATTTCAGGTTTAACTAACCTCCACAGTCTTTATCTTTACGGCAATCAGATAGGCAGCTTAGCGCCGCTGAGCGGACTGACCAACCTGATCAGCCTCGATCTGGGTTCAAATCAGATAAGCGACCTGACTCCCCTGGCGGGGCTTACAAACCTCAGCTGGCTATCGCTGGGTTCTAACCAGATTAGCGACGTGACTCCCCTGGCTGGATTGATAAATCTGACCGCATTGGGGTTGGGGTCTAACCAGATAAGCGACTTAACTCCTGTAGCAGGACTGATTAATCTCTATGAGCTTGGATTAGATTCCAATGAGATTAGCGATCTAACGCCTATCTCGGGACTGATAAACCTGAGAAACCTTTATCTGGTTTCGAACCAGATAAACGACCTCACCCCGTTGTCCGGGCTGACCAGTCTTGCCTATCTCTATTTATCGAATAATCAGATAAGTAATATTTCTCCGGTTGCCGACTTGATTACACTATCCTGGCTTGACGTAAACAATAATCAGATAGTAGATATCAAGCCGCTCATTGATGGCATAGGACTCACGTATGGTGATTACCTTTATCTAATGGGCAACCCATTAAGCCAGATTTCCATCGACGAATATATTCCGGCACTGAAAGCTAGGGGCGTCAGAGTGTTCTGGGACGTCGGACCAACACCTACGCCGGTGATAGAGCCCGGTGAAACCCAGTGGCACACCATAAATACACCCAGTGTTGGAGGGGAAATAATATCGCCTTCAGAGGTTAACAAAATAGCTGTGGCCCCAGACGCGGCTACTATATGGGCGGTCGATACGCCAGCCAAAGCGATAAGAAAATCATCGAATCTTGGCACCGTGTGGACCGATACACCTGATGCAGCGCTCCACGCAGCCATGACATCTGCAGGCACTCCAGAAGCCAACCAGTTCGTCTGGGATGTGGCCGTAGCTCCCGATAACACTGACACGGTAGCCGTTGTTACCGGTTCGGTTGCTTCGTCAGACCCCGCTGAGGTCTGGATGACAACGGATGGCGGTGCGACATGGGAATCCACCAGCTTTTCAGATGTTTCGGGAGGAGCTCTTATCGGCGCCATCGATATTTCCAAGGACTACGGAAATGGTAGTGACATGGCCGTAGGTGTACGTGACGGCGCGCCGGGAGCTTTCCGGCTCTGGGTTCTGCAGACTGCCAGCTCTAATTCGTGGAAGCTTCAGACGGCGGCTCCCAGCAATGCGGATATACTGGCGCTGAGGTTCTCCCCCAGTTATCCTGTCGACGGTTCCCTGGCAGTTGTATATTGCACCGATAATGCGACCTACTACGACATTGCCGTGAGGGACCTTGCCCCGGCATTTAATGATATTACAAACTGGGTCTTTGCATTGCCCGGAATCGAGGTCAAAGACCCTGTGGCACTATCTGCGGCTTCACCAGAGGCGACAACCATTGTCAATGCCGACCTGGAATTACCTCGTGATTTCAACGGTCAGTCGCTGCGCCGTGCCTATATCAGCCTCAATTCTTTTGGTGCGGCGACTAAAGCCAGCACTGCGCGAGACGGCATATTCAGAATAGATGATTCTAGCGTTTATGCGCTTATGGATACTTCGGGAATTGCTGATAAATCCATCTGCAGCATCGCCTATTTCGGCAACTACGCCGCGGGTAAGCTGATGGCCGGTGAGATACTGGGTTATCCCTGCCAGGCTGCTGTACCAACCTGGTTTACCGATTCACCTACATCCTATCCAATTCCTGTCTGGTATCCGGCACTGAAGCCAGCAACTGGCGCGGCGGCGCAGGGTAATTGCACTGCAATTGATAAAGGCGGCTACGGCAATGCTCAGGTAGCCTGGACGACTGGCGGCTGGGCCTACTGCGGCACAAGTTCAGCCGATTTCAGGAACGGCGGAGTCAACACTGCTCTTGGCTCCGGTCGCTGGCCGTCGGCGTTGAGAACCAGCGTTGCCCTCGACGAATCGGCTCTCAGTCTGTCGCGCAATAACGGCGAGACCTGGAACCAGATCGGGCTGATAGACACCAGGATAGACAAGCTGACCGACGTGGCTCCATCCGCTGATTCATCCACGGTATATCTGGCATCGATTAATAAAGCCGATGTCGCCGGCGGCGGTTGCACCGGTTTCGATAGCGTGTGGCGCTCCAGCAGCAATTCGGAAGTTGTAACGCCTTTTATATCAGCACCTGTGGGTACTATCTGGGAGAGAGTATTTACTCATAATACTAGCTTCTCCTGCGCCGATCAGCAAACGAATATAGCGCTGCTCAGGACGGCGGCATATGACGACAAAACCGGAGAGCTTGTGGCCTGGGGAGTTTACGATCCGGGCAGCAGCTTACCTCACGGCCTGGCTGCCTGGTCACCGGACTATGGCGACTACTGGGCGATGTTAATGCCTAGAGGTTCGATTCAGGATTTCTGCTTTGAGTCCAGAAGTACTATGTATTTCCTCAATTCAAGCGGAATGGTACAGAAGATGGTATATATGGGTGTCGCATGGAGTTCCTCCTTCCCCTCCATTGACTGTGGACTGGGCGCGGGCTATTCAATTGCTGCCGTGCCCGAGGGCAAGGTACTGGTTGGCGGCAGCACATCATCAAGTTATCCGGTGTCTTATTCTGCCGATGCCGCCGGGTCTTTTATGCCCATTAACGAAACATTGAACTCGGGTAACATGCTGGTTGCCTTCGATAGTAACTTCGCCGCTAACGGAGTCATTTATGCAGCGACTCAGCAAAATCCAGGCGGCTCAATTTATCGAAATACGCTGCCCGCCTTCGGCCAATGGACAGACCTCAAACCGCTGCAGCTGGGCTATTGCGGCCTGGCAACCAGCTCCAAAGGACCGCTGTACGCAGCTAATCCTTTATTTGTGGAGCGTACACTTAATCCGGCTGTGAGTATACCCGGAGATAACGGTGAATGGGATGCGCTTATCTCGGACCTGTCAGATTTCTCAGTTCGCCTGGGACTGCAACCTAATTCGCTTAAGCTTTCCGAGGGGCAGACATGGCAGGCCACACCGTTGTATTTCGTAGATGACAGAGATTACAATCCGCAGGCCAGTGCTGGCCAGCTATGGACGTATACGGACTGCCTGGCCTTAGCCACCCCGCAGTCAATGGAAGTGATGTCAATCACCTGTGACCCCGCCACGCACAGACCGCCCATGTTTAGCCTGAGCTGGATGCCAGGCTGCTTCGAAAAATTCTATGAGCTTCAAATTGCCGAAGATGCCGATTTTACTACCGGCGTCTGGAGTAACCCGTGGTATCAGCCATCTGATAACGTCAGCCCTAGTCTCTTGATACCTCCCGGCGGCATACCCGCAATTGTAGAAAATTCTCCAGGCTGGGTCGGCACGCTGCCAGATGCTGTGTTAAACGTCCTGGGCATCACTCCCAACATGCCAGCCATCGGTCTGGAACCGACCATTTCCCTGCCGCCTCTTGAGCCGAAATGCGGCCATAAGTATTTCTGGCGGTTAAGAGCTGTAGGCTCAGTGGAGGGAGATATCATCCGCAGTCCATGGTCGGCCACTCAAAGCTTTACTATAGGCAAAGCACCGCCGTCTGTGGCATCTGTGGCCTCAGCCACGGGTACCGGCATGGTTACCTTTTCATCGGATATCGGTATTATCACCAACCTGACGGCTATAGCCGAAGGCACATTACCCACGGAGGGAAAGCCGGATGGGGTTGGCTTCCCCCACGGATTATTTGCCTTTGATATAACGGTTATCGATCCGGGGGCCACGGCCACCATAACCATCACCTTCCCTTCACCCTTACCGGAAGGTGTGCAATACTGGAAATACCAGGAAGATATAGGCTGGTATCAGATTCCCATTCTCAGCCATAATGATAACGTCATCATCATCCAGCTGACTGACGGGGGCGTGGGTGATACAGACGGAATTGCCAACAGAATGATAGTCGACCCGGGGGGACCTCCGATACAGCTAGCCATACTGGTTCCAAATCGGCAGTCAACCCCGTCAGAGCTGCGCACACCACGGCGAGTTTCTCCATCGCCTGCGAAACCACAGCAACTGCCGCCGCCTGATGTGCGCCTTAATAACGTCAGCGTCAATCCCAGCCAGGCACAGGCCGGAAAACCAGTAACAATCTTAGCCAATTTAACCAACAACGGCGGCTCAAGCGGAAGTTACAATGTTGTCCTTGTCGTAAACGGTAGGATGGAGCAACAAAGGACGGTTGAGGTCAGTCCGGGCTCAGCGTATCCCGTTAGGTTTACTGTAACAAAGTCCCAACCGGGCACTTATAACGTCAGTGTTGGGGATAAGAATGGGAGCTTCGTAATACTTAAGGCCGGTGCCAGACAGGACCGGGATCCGCGTGCAGGCCCGGCACTTACAGCGGCCACTATCGTTATTGCTCTGTTGCTATGCTTGGTGATATTGGTTTACAGGCGACGTCAGCAGTGGTATTAACTAATAGAATCGTGTTTTAATTTCAGGGCGAGAAATTGCCGGGCCTAGCAAATGCGGGGCAGCAGCTCGCCGCTGAGCATGTCCAGTATGCGGGAGGCACCGAGCCGTGTCTTCAGTATTACCCTGCCCTTGTGGTCGGCAGTGACCTCGCCGATGACCGCGGAATCGGCGCCGTATTTATTGCGCTTCATTTTAGTCAGAATCTTCTGAGCATCATCAGGCGGAACTACAGCTACCAGCTTGCCTTCGTTGGCGACATAAAGTGGGTCGAATCCGAGAAGCTCGCAGGCGCCACGTACACCATCGTGAATGGGTATCTTGTCCTCTTCTATCCTGATGCCGATGCCTGATTGTCTGGCGAATTCATTGAGTGTGGTGGCCAGGCCGCCACGGGTCGGGTCTCGCAGGCAATGTATATGTCGGGAGGCTTGAAGCATGTCCGACACCAGTTTGTTTAGCGGAGCGCAATCGCTTTGTACCGGCACAGAGAACTTAAGACCTTCCCGCTGACTCATCACGGCAATGCCGTGGTCGCCGATGGTGCCGCTTAGAATAATCTTGTCGCCTGCCTTGGCATTGGCTCCGGATATGTCGACATCCGGCGGTATAACGCCGATGCCTGCAGTGTTGATGAACAGCTTGTCGGCGCTGCCGCGGTTCACCACCTTGGTATCGCCGGTGACCACCTTAACACCAGCTTCTTCAGCGGCAGCTTTTACGGAAGCGACCACTTTTTTCAGTTCACCCAGGGTGAGGCCTTCTTCTATTATGAAAGACAGGCTCAAATAAAGCGGTGCAGCGCCGCTCATGGACAAATCATTGACTGTGCCGCAGACGGCCAGCTTGCCTATATCGCCACCTGGGAAGAAAATAGGACTAACTACATAGCTGTCTGTGGTGAATGCGAGGCGGCCGCTAAGGTCGAAAACGGCTGAATCATCGAGCCTGGCTAACAGCGGATTAGTCAGCGATGGCAGGAAGTTTTTTTCAATTAGGTCATGGCTGAGACGGCTGCCGCTGCCATGGGCCAGCAAGATAGTTTCGTCATCCATTATTCAGCCTCGTACTGATTATAGGCGGCGCAGGAACCCTCTGAGGAAACCATACAGGGCCCAACCGGGTGTTCCGGCGTACATGCCTTGCGGAACAGTTTGCAGTCGAGTGGGATTTTCACGCCTCGAAGAATATCGCCGCAGATGCATCCCTTCGGTTCCTTTGCAGGCGGGGTAGTTATGGAAAAGGCTTTCTCGGCGTCGAAGCGCTCGAATTTCTTGCTTATTATCAACCCGCTTGCTGGTACAACCCCTATCCCACGCCAATCGGCGCTACCGACTTCGAAAACCTGATCCATCAGGGCTAACGCCGTCTTGTTGCCCTGAGGAGTGACACCCCTTCTATAGGCTATCTCCACCTTTGGTTTGTCGGTTTCGATTTGCTTAACCAGCATTTCCACTGAGAGAAGTATATCCAGCGGCTCGAAGCCGGAGATAACGCAGGCGACGCCGTAATCGCGGGGTATGAATTCGTAAGGATGAGAGCCGATGATGACGCTGACGTGCCCGGGGCAGATGATGCCATCGAGCTTGATTTCTCCCAGATCAAGCAGGGTTTTCATTATCGGTGGGCACAATTTAGATAAACAAAGAACATAGTAGTTTTTGATGCCTTCGTTTTCAGCCTGAAGTATAGAAGCGGCGATGGTCGGCGCCGTGGTCTCGAAGCCGATCCCGATAAATATTACCGACTTCGTGGGATTGCTTTTGGCTATTTGCAGCGCGTCAAGAGTGGAATAAACGATGCGTATATCAGCTTCATTAGCCCTGGCTTGCTGCAGGCTGGAATAGCTGCCGGGCACTTTCATCATATCGCCGAAGGTGGTGATGATAACATCGGGCAGGACGGCCAGTGCGATGGCTTTGTCGATGTCGGCATTGGAGGTGACGCATACCGGACAGCCGGGGCCGGACAGCATTTCTACGCCGGGCGGTAATAGCTGGCGGAGGCCGCTCCTCATGATGGAAACGGTATGACCGCCGCAGAACTCCATTAACCTGGCAGACCTGGTGGAAAGCAGTTTAATTCTGGCTATTACTTTTTCTGCCAGCTCGACGTCACGAAACTCGTCAATAAACTTCATTCTAAGCTGGCCATCTCTTCCAAAATCTTCAAGGTCTCTTGCGCCTCAGCTTCGTTGATGACGTTTATGGCATAACCGGTGTGGAGCAGGACGTAGTCGCCAACTTTAGCTTCCGGCGTCAGCACTATACTGACGCGACGTCTTACGCCGCCGATTTCCACATCGGCCTCGTTACCTTCTATGGCTACAACCTTAACCGGGACAGCTAGACACATATTCTTCCTCTCAACTGAAATTAGCGATGACAGCCTGGCCCAGGGAAATGCCGCCATCATTGCACGGCACCTGTCGATGGACAAGCACTGAAAAGCCGGCAGATTCTAGTAGCGGTATCACTTTGCGAAACAACAATCGGTTCTGAAAAACGCCTCCGCTCAAAGCCACCTGACTGATGCTCGTCTCCTTGGCTATCAACCGACACATGTCAAATATCATGTGGGCTGCCGTGTTGTGAAACTTGGCTGCTATCAACGATTTAGATGCGCCTTTGTATAAGTCTTCGACCATGGCTGAGAGCAGCTCTTTGAGCTGAATTATTTTTTCGCCGTTACTTTGCATTATAGAATACGGATAGGCCTTATCTCCAACTTCATCCGTGCTTTCGTAGGCTGTCATCTCAAGCTCAACAGCTGCCTGGCCTTCGTAATCTATTTCGCCTCTGATGCCTGTCAGAGCTGAAACGGCATCGAACAGACGCCCCATGCTGGAGTTCACCGGCGAGTTGAGACCGGTCTGGAGTTGCCTTTTTATGAGGTCGATTTCAACTGCGTCGACCTGTTTCAAGAATGCCATTCTAGAACTGAGTGAATTTTCGCCCAGCAATTTGATCAGATACCCGATGGCAGTCCGGTACGGCCTTTTTATAGCGGCGGCTCCACCGGGCAGTGGCAAATACTCTAAATGTCCCAGCCTCTGGAAATTCTTATAGTCAGCCACCATAAATTCGCCGCCCCAGATTCGACCATCGCTGCCATAGCCGGTCCCGTCCAGAGCTACACCGATAACCGGAGAATCGATTTTATTATCAGCCATGCAGCTGACGATATGAGCATGATGGTGCTGCACGGGAACAAGTTTAAGATTGCTAAATTGACCACCCAGCTCGAGGGCGAATTTGGTGGAAAGGTACTCGGGATGCAGGTCGTAGCCAATGATTTCAGGTTCGATACGGAACAGCTTTTTATATAGAGCCAGCGTGTTTTCGAAGTGCTCCATGGTTTCCATATTTTCCATGTTCCCAATGTGCTGGCTGACGAAAGCGTAATTGTCCCTGGTCAAACAAAAGGTGTTCTTTTCTTCGGCGCCGTAACCGAGTGCCTGTTTGGCTTGAAATGGAAGGTGGATTGGGAAAGGAGCGTAGCCCCGTGCCCTGCGGGTCAGTTGGACTTCACCTCTCTCAACGATGGTTACGCTGTCATCATATCTGGCGTATATATCGCGATTATGGACCAGAAAATAGTCGGCGATTCCAGAGAGACGAAGCACGGCTTCATTGTTGTCCTTGCAGATGGGCTCTTCGCTGATGTTGCCACTGGTCATCACTAGGGGCAATTTCGACTCCCTGAGCAGCAGGTGGTGCATGGGCGTGTAAGGCAGCATTAGGCCGAGGTATTTCAAATTGGGAGCCACGGAGCGGCATAGCCCGGACTCGGGCTTCCAGGGCATCAACACGATAGGACTTTGCGGCGATGTCAGAAGTTTTTCCTCTGCCTCGGACACCCGACAATATTTCTTGGCTTCATTTAAATCAGCTACCATTACAGCTAGCGGCTTGAAAGGACGCCTTTTCCTGCGGCGCAGGAGCTGTACAGCCTTATCACTGGCGGCGTCGCAGGCCAGAAGGAATCCGCCAAGTCCTTTGACGGCGATTATTTTCCCCTCTTCGAAAAGCCGGCTGGCAGAAGCAACGGCGTCTGTGGTTTCAACATGATTTCCCCTGGCGTCGAGCAATTCCAGCCTGGGACCGCATTTGGGGCAGGCGTTAGGCTGGGCGTGAAAGCGGCGATCCATCGGATTGTCATATTCTGCCTGGCAAACAGGACACATGGTAAAAGAGCGCATCGTCGTCTTGGGGCGGTCATAAGGTATATCCTCTATTATGGTGAACCGCGGGCCACAATTGGTGCAGTTGGTAAATGGATAGCGATAGCGTCTGTCTTTAGGATTGAAAACTTCGCTTTGGCACGGCTGACAGGTGGCGATATCCGGAGATACCAACTGGTATTTACCCTCTTCGGCTATGCTGTGGCGGATCTCAAAGCTGGTGTAGTCCACTGGCGGGTGATAAGTAACAGCGATGTTCTCAATGCGGGCCAGCGGTGGTGCTTTTTGCTGAAGTTCGGATACAAAGCGTTCCAGGTTATGGCTGTCACCCTGTACTTCTATCTTCACGTCTTCGGAGGTATTACAAACCCAGCCTTTAAGGCCATGTCTGGTAGCTAACTGGAAGACGAAAGGTCTGAAGCCTACTCCCTGGACGACTCCCCGAACGCTGATCCGGGCTAATTCTGTGGTTTCAACTTTAGCCATTAACAGATGAATTTTACTTTAAATTCGTATCTGTAGCAAATACGAACGAAGCTGATTTTCTGGTAAAAATAGCACCTTTGCCAGGTGGACTTTATGGGCTTTTTAACAAACACTGTTAATGTGCGGCCTGAATGATGTGCTAAGCTAAATATGATTGACACTGATTCCATCGCGTGTTAGGATAACCTAGTTATCCGATGTACCCCTCCGATTTACTGGTGGAGACATATTGATGGACACGGCTATCATTGCTGACAGCATCTCGTGCATTCCAGCGGATCAGCGGGAACGTTATCAAATTAAAATCGTTCCGGCTAACGTATTTTTTAACGAACACGTTTATCGCGATTTAATAGAACTGAGCTCGGAGAAGGCGTACGAGCTGCTGGAAAAAGCTCCTGAATTCTGGAAAACGTCGGCACCTTCGCCGGAGGATTATATTGAAGCCTACAGGGAACTGGCTAGGTCAGTTCGGAATATACTCGTCGTGACCATATCTTCGAAGCTGAGCATGTTTTACTCCAGCGCGCTTGCGGCCAGGGACGTATTCAAAGACGAATCGCCTCAAACGGCAGTCGAAGTCATGGATAGCCGGACTGTAGCGGCTGCCGAAGGACTGATTGTTCTAGCGGCTGCCAGGGCTGCTGCTAGGGGTATATCGTTCAAGGATGTAGTTGCTATTGCCAACGGCATCAGGGAGCGAGTAAAATTTATCGGGCTTCTGGAGACCATCCGTTTTGTTTACAGGACAGGTAGAATTCCGAAAGTTGCCTCTGACCTGGGTTCCATGCTCTCTATTAGACCTGTGCTAACGGGAGTCAATGGAAGCATCCGTTTAGCTGGCGCTGCCAGAAATAAACAGAACGGCATGAAAAAGATGCTTCAGATGATGAGTATCGACGTCAGCAAGACAGAGCCCGCGCACGTAGCAGTGATGCACGCTGAAGCACTGGAAGAAGCTGAAAAGCTTAAAGAGATGGTAGTGGCCAATTTTAATTGCGTAGAGATTTTCATTACCGACTTCAGCCCGATGATGGGTTATGCTACCGGTCCTGGCACCCTGGCACTCGCATACTACAAGGAAGACAAACTTGGTAGCTAATATTGCTGCGGTTGTCCTTGGTTATCTATTAGGTTCTTTTCCATCCGCCTTTCTCGTCGCCCGTCTTATTGGGAAAATAGATATCAGGTCGGAACCAGACGGAAGGATAAGCGCTTCGGTAGTTCACAGAAAACT
Organism: uncultured Dehalococcoidales bacterium; assembly: GCA_964413085.1. Lineage (GTDB taxonomy): Bacteria > Chloroflexota > Dehalococcoidia > GIF9 > UBA5629 > 9FT-COMBO-48-23. The sequence goes on along the minus strand of CAYPRI010000002.1, from coordinate 38,286 downwards.
TGGTGTCCTCCCCTTTTTACTTGTTGTGGTCCTGGATGTGGGCATGGGTGTGCTGGCAGTCGTGTTTGCTGGGCTGCTCACCGATTCCTTGCCTATTATACTAGCTGCCGGCTTTATGGCAGTAGCCGGCCACAACTGGCCGCTTTTCCTGAAGTTCAGGGGTGGCCTAGGTGCTACCACAACGTACGGAGTTCTGGTCGCGGTGGCGTGGTGGCAGACTTTAATCGCTGTAGCGGTGGGCGGGATAATCTATTTTACCACTAAAAAATCGGGTTTAGGCACGGTAATATTGATTGCTGTCATTACCGGCATCTTAATTGCACAATATATCCTCCACACGGGACCGCTTATCTTGGTCTTTTATCCCTTGATTCTGATATTGCTTATGATTATAAAAAATTTCCAGATCAAAGTAGCGCCAATAAAGCCCTGATGGCTCACTAATTCCGCACGCGATTACATTTTTTCTAACAGTACCTATTTTCTTTTAATAAACCTGCGTATAAAGCTGAAGTACTTCGTTCGGGTCATTTACGGGGCGCCCATTAAAAAGTACTGCGGTATCGGCGATGGCGTGAAAAGCGCATATGGGAAGGTTCTCTTCAGGTACCCCCACTTCACGAAGTTGCATCGGATGTCCCACTTTTTTCATTAGGGCTTCCACAGCATCAGCAGCCGCCAGGGCGGCATCATGCTGCGTCATACCGCTGGTGTTAACTCCCAGGGCTTGTGCTACATTAGCCAGCTTGTCGGCAGAGTGGTCGACGTTGTACCTCATAACCTTGGGAAGCACGATGCCACAGGCTACCCCGTGCGGCACGTGATGTAAAGCTCCCAGGGTATGAGCCATGCCGTGAGCCAGACCGACCTGCGCAATGGTAAATGCCCAGCCCGCCATGGTGGCCGCTATCTGCATATTGAGCCGTGCCTTCTCATTCTTGCCATCGGCCACTACCAGGGGCAGGTTCTCATTAATTAAACGAATGGCCTGCAGGGCCATGCCGTCACAGATGGGATTAGCCATGGTACTGGTCATGGCTTCAATGGCATGTGTCATGGCGTCCATAGCCGTACTAACCGTCATTTCTTTGGGCAGGGACATGGTGAAACGCGGGTCGAGAATAGCCACATCGGGCATTATTCGCCGGTCGACAATGAAGAGTTTGCGTCCCGCACTCTTGCTGGTCAGCACCGCCACATTTGTTACCTCGCTGCCCGTTCCCGCGGTTGTTGGAACTGCTATGTGAGGGGTCTGAGGTTCTGTGAGCACCAGAAAGTTCAGATGGTCATTGGCCTTGCCGCCGCTCTTCAAGGTTACGCAAGCGCCTTTAGCGGTATCCATTACGCTGCCGCCGCCGACACTGACGATGCAGTCTGCTTTCAGCTCGCTGGCTACAGCAGTGGCCGCATCCACTGTTTCCAGGTCGGGGTCCGACGGAATATTATCGTACATGCCGACATAGAAATCGGCAAGTGCGTTTTTGACCAGTTCGGCGAGCCCCGCTTTTTTAACGCCAGGGTCGGTAAGAATCAAAGCCCTGCGGCAGCCGAGGTCGACAACCGCCTTGCTGATTGAAGCCAGCGCCCCATGGCCGGCAACTACACCAGTCGGGCAGTTGTATCCAAAACCGTCTACTTTCTTGTAGTCCGATAAAAGCTGGAAGTTCATATTGGTTTTGGCGTCTGCCATAGAGTTAACATGTATCCGCTTGACTTGTGTGTATTCGTGCAGGCTTTCCAGACCGAATTCGCGGCCCAATCCGGATTGCTTATAGCCGCCGAAGGGACAGTAATCGGAAAAGATGTGGTAATTATTAATATACATTGTTCCGGTACGGACTTGGTGGGCTATACGTTCAGCTCTGGCCGTGTTGGTTGAAAAAACTCCGCCCGCCAGGCCATAAATGGAATCATTGGCTATTTCCACGGCTTCTTCATCACTGTCGAATTTAATGATGGATGCAACAGGACCGAAGATCTCCTCCTGGGCGATGCGCATCTTGTTATTGACGTTGGCAAAGATGGTTGGAGCGTAGTAATATCCTCCCTTTATACCTGTCGCTTCTACACGTTTGCCACCCGTGATTAGCTCCGCGCCCTCATCTTTCCCTATCTTCACGTAGTTTTCAACCGTGGCTAATTGCTGTTTGCTGATAAGTGGACCCATATGAGATATCGGGTCCAGCTGATATCCGACGCGGAGAGATTCCGCCCGTTTTTTCATCTTTTCCAGAAATTCATCATAAATCTTTGATGAGACCAGTACACGTGAACCCGACGAACAAACCTGTCCCTGATGGAAGAAATTGCCGAAGGTAGCGCCATCTACTGCCAGGTCCATGTCGGCATTGTCAAGTATGATATTAGCTGACTTGCCGCCCAACTCGAGCGTGACCTTTTTAACGGTACCTGACGCCAGACTCATGATTTGGCGACCGACTTCTGTGCTGCCAGTGAAGGCTATCTTATCCACGTCTGGATGGGTGCAGAGAATCTCGCCGAGCTCTCCACCTGGGCCGGCGATTACATTGAACACGCCATCAGGTATGCCGGCCGCCTTGGCAGCTTCTGCCATTATAATCGCGGTTAGAGGAGTGTAAGAAGCTGGTTTTAGAACTATGGTATTTCCCATGCACAGGGCAGGTGTAATTTTCCAGATTGCAATGTACATTGGATAGTTCCAGGGGGCAATGCCAACGCATACTCCAATCGGCTCCCTGCGGATATATTCGCGGGCCGGTGCAAAAGCATTGCCTGATACAGGAATTTCTTCCTCCCACGGAAATTTTGTGGCCGCTGCCAGGCTTAGATTACGTAGAAAAGTAATACTGACTAAAGGCATGAATTTAGCCAGTGAAATTACCTGACCTGTGTTCATGGATTCGGTTGTAGCCAGGCGCAGACCTTGCTGTGCAATCTGGTCGGCAAAGTCCTGGATTTTGGCCATACGAGCTGCCGGGGTAAGTCCGCTCCATTCTCCTTTGTCGAATGCCTTACGTGCTGCGGCAATAGCGTTCTCCGCGTCAGACTTTCCAGCCTGTGCCACTGTCGCAATGGGTGCTTCGGTGCCCGGGTCAATCGTCTCGAAGGTATTTCCGCTGGCTGCGTCCACAAATTCGCCATCGATAAATAGTTTATACTGCTCCATTTGAATCCTCCTCCTAATTTAAATTATTAGTGTTAATATTTGCTAGTAAGCTAAAATTTAATGCTGCTAGCACCGAATCCGTCCCACTCACCTATCGGCTTGCTGGATTTCAGCACAAATCCTTTTCTGCTTGGTCTGTCAACATAGGAAATGGTCACTTCACCCACGAGCCGATAAGTGGCAGGGTCAATGACGAAAATAAGGCCGTCAGATTCGAGGCTCAAGTCACTGTTGGAGACGGCGTCAATACGCAGGCACAGAGCAGAATCGCAACATCCGCTAAAATTGAGTTCAATGCGGATAGGTCTTTGAATATCTGTATCGGCAAGTAAAGATTTGATAACCTGGCTTACGCCCGGCTCCAACTTTATTATTGAAATGTTTTTACCCCTTTTCTGACTCTTATGAATTATTGAGTGTAATTTAAATATACAATCGCTATTCCGAGGCGTAACAGCTGTTTTTAATGGCTTCGACGATTCCCTGCCTGGCGGCATGATAGGCCAGGTAGATGGCGCTGGTGATGGCTTTAGCCCGGCTGCGGCCGTGTGCTATGACAACATTTCCCTCCAGCCCCAGTAGACAGGCTCCTCCGTACTCTTTATAGTCCAGATTTTTCACTGTTGCCTGTAGCTGTACGTATTGAGAAAGGGCAGCGCCCGTCAGGTAGCGGTCGATTTTGGCTGTTTCCCCCATCTCCAGCAAACTCTGTATCACCTGAGAATAGCCTTCTATTGTCTTTACCAGTACATTACCGGTGAAACCATCGGTAACTATGACATCGGCTTTACCCTGCAATACATCAAAACCTTCTATGTTACCGATGAAATTCAGGTCGGTCTTTTTCATAAGTTGGTATGTGTCCCTGGCCAGCGTATTGCCTTTTAATTCCTCTTCGCCGACGTTTAACAAGCCCACTCGCGGCGATTCTATGCTGATAACGTTTCTCGCCAGAATAGTCGCCAGTTGGGCGAACTGTACCAGAAAGATGGGGCGGCAGTTGACATTGACACCACAATCGATAATCAGGCTGGGTTGCGGCTGATTGAGGTAGGCCACCGCACATATCGCTAAACGTTCGATACCCGGCACCATCTTCAGGTTAAGAAATGAAGCGACCACTACTGCGCCAGTGCTGCCGGCAGAAACAAAGCCATCAGCAGTACCGTCTTTGACCATCCTGGCGCCGACACATAGCGAAGAATCGGGTTTGTTCTGGACTCCCTGCACCGGGTCTTCGTCCATCTCGACGACCTGGCTGGCTTCGACTATGGAAATGTTCAGCTTTCTGGAATAACGCCGGAGCAGCATCTCGATTACAGGTTTGTTACCGATGAGAGCGATCTCTACGGGGAATTCCCTGGCTGCTTCAATGGCACCCTTGATGACCTCTCTGGGGGCGTAGTCACCGCCCATTGCATCTACAGCAATTAACATCTGACTACTCCAAGATATCGAATCCCGCTGAAAATAGACTACAAATTGCAAGCCGCGCAGATGGCTAGGAACTTTAGCGTCTCCGCTTTATTTTGTCAAGAACAGCCACGCTAAGTCTTTGAAAAATCATATGTAAAAAGCCTATAATTCGTAGATTGTCATTACGTCGTTATATGGTTGGTTATCATGCACGAGCTCTCTATAACACAAAGCATTATGGATATAGTCTTGACCCAGGCCAGGGCGGCTGATGCCAGGAAGGTCACTAAAATAAATCTGGTTATCGGTGAGCTGTCAGGGGTGGTCAGCGATTGCGTACAGTTTTACTTTGATTTTCTTAAAAAAGGTAACGTGGCTGAAGAGGCAATTCTTGATTTTAAACAGGTACCCGTGGAGCTACGCTGCCGGAATTGCCAGACGGTATTCAATCCCAATGACTCCGTCTGGGTCTGTCCTAATTGCCAAGGCACCGGTCTCGACGTAATTAAGGGACAGGAGTCATACGTCGAGAGCATTGAAGTGGAGCAATGAGGCGGATGGTTTCGCAGATATTGTCTCCACGCCATTAAGATATGAATACACCGGACATAATTATCAGGGATAAGGGCAACGGTGAGGGCATGGTCATCCGTTATAAAACTACCCGAGGAACGGATATCTTCGGTATGGCCGTACCCAATATATATGCTGACGCCGACTGGGACCTTGGACCTACCTGGTGTTACCTGATTGCCGGGCGGAAAACAACGCTAATCGATACCGGAAGACTGGGCAACTTCGAGATTCTCAGCTCATTACTGACCGCGACCGGTAAAAAACTTTCGGATATCGACAGGGTAATCATCAGCCACTGCCACGAGGACCACGACGGCAACGTAGCTGAAATACTATCGGCAGCCAAGGCTGAACTAATAGCTCACGAGCTCTATCCATCGATGATTTCTTATCACCTGGAGGCGAACGACGACGTGCCGCATCCTGAGTTCCCCGGTTCCTGTCGCCTCTGTGTCATGCCCGAAAAGTTCTACAAGGACTGTTTGCCATATCACCGTAAGAGAAGTGTGGTGAAGGTGGATGTTACTGTTCAGGATAACCAGATACTGTCTGAGAATGGCCTCAAGTTCTTGTTCACTCCCGGGCATACTCCCGACTCAATTTGTGTGGTTCTTGAAGACGAAATCATCTTTACCGGGGATACCGTGCTTCCGGAAATCACGGCCCACCCTTCTCTATCGGCTGAATTCAAAGTCAATGTCAAGATTTTGCCGCAATCATATCGCCAGTCTAACTCTATTTACGGTTTAATCAATTTCATCAGGTCTCTAAGCAAGGTAGCCCGCTTTAGTAATCGACCTTTTGAGGCTACCTTTCCGGCACATCGGCTTTTTTATAATGGTCAGTTCAACCTGCTTGACGGTGGGCAGCGGGCCAGAGAGATTATCCAGTTTCATATTGACCGCTGTCGGGATATATTAGAAATCATAGGCAGTAAGCCCACCGACATAAAGGAGATTGTGGCGAAGCATTTCCCTCCTTCACGGTTAAAGGGGACAGGCCAATTGCTGGCTGAAAACGAAGTCAGAGCACATATCGAAGTTATGGAGGAATGCGGTGATATTAGCTGGCGGGCGGGTAGCAAAGACGTCGTTATCGCTACCGGAACAAACAATTGTTTGGACACCCTGGGCTCTTATTTGTAGCCGTTAAGCCCATCTCTTAATAACGTGCACCGCTGTATCCCTGGAGCTGGCCGTTATTTTTCGTCCAATGCTCAGGCCAAACTCTTCGGCGGACCTCTTGGTCATCACGCCGAGCAATGGAAAACCGCAGTCTACTTCGATTCTGACCTATCGGCCGATGCCCCTGGCTATTCCTTTAGGGCAACAGGCTGGGAAAGCTTGGAACTTACGGGTTTATAATATGACGATTTCCACCTTACAATACTTGACAGGCATAACGACAAACACTTTCTATGCTTGATAAGAAAAATTTAAAAACTTTTTTAAAATTATGTGGACGGAAGCTATAAAACGGTTGCATTTATCGTTGACCATCTATTAAATTTAGTGATAATATTGTCGATAACCTGAAAAGGATTTCAGTGAGCCTAAAGCCGCAATTAATATTTCCAAAAGGCCTAAATTTTCGCGGGCAAATACTGGAATTATTAATCACCATTTTCTTGTCTGTTGCAGCATTAAGCGTCCTGGTTTTGACCTTATTCTATTATAGGGCCGTGCCCTTCGTTTCTCCCCAATATCTTCAAGTAAATGGCGGGCTGACGTTTATCAAGGTTTTTGTGCTTATACTGACAATTCTTCTCATACCTGGGGCCATTGTCTCGTGGTACTTGCTTCGTGTCAGTAGTAGGCAGAAATTATTGAAGGAACGAGTGGAATTTTATGCTCAGCTTTTTGCCGCTACTACGGATTCTATTATGGTTCATGATTTGAATGGCAAATGCGTTTACGCCAATGGCCGCGCTTGCCGGTTTTATGGGTACGATGAAGAAGAGTTGCTGAGGCTGAATCTTTATGAGCTTAATGCTCCCGAGCAGATGAAGATGGTTGAAGCGAAAATTGCCGAGTTGATGGAGAAGGGGCAGCTTACGTACGAATCGCTCCACGTGGGAAGAGATAAAAATCCGGTCCCTGTAGAGGTCAGCAGTCTCATAATCGATTCAAAGGGGCGGAAGCTTATAGTGAGCGCGGTCGGTGATATTAGTGAGCGCAAGCGGACGGCGGAAGAGCTAAAGCAGACCTCGCTAAGATTACAAAGGGCGATCGAAGGCGCAATCAACGCCGTGGCCTTAACCACTGAGATTAGAGACCCGTACACCGCCGGCCATCAGCACCGTGTAGCCAAGCTAGCCTGTTCCATAGGTAGGGAGCTGGGACTTTCCGAAAAACAGATAGAGGGCATACGCGTTGCGGGCACGCTGCATGACATCGGTAAGATATATGTGCCTGCAGAGATTCTGAGCCGGCCGGGCCGACTGAGACAAAATGAAATCAACCTAGTAAAGGACCACGCACAGGTAGGCTACGACCTGCTAAGTACTATCGAGTTTCCCTGGCCAGTCGCCCAAATCGTCCTTCAACACCATGAACGTATGAACGGCTCGGGGTATCCATATGGGCTTTCCGGCGATGAGATTCTAATAGAGGCCAAGATAATTAGCGTGGCTGATGTTGTCGAGGCTATGGCCTCGCATCGACCCTACCGTCCGGCCCTCAGCATTGAAGAATCTCTTTTAGAAATCTTACAGCAAAGAGGCGTGCTCTACTGTCCGGAGGCCGTAGACGCCTGCATTAAGGTATTCACCCAAAAAGGTTTTACCTTCTAAGAGGCCCGCAAATATTCTCGTATCTTATCTGCAGATTTCGTCCGTTTCCGTCGCTTCGATTGAAAATTTTAGTAAGCCAATGGTAAAGTAAAGCAATTCTAGATTTAGTTTGAACCCATGGGGGGAAAAGTGATTTTTCCGGAAGTTAAAGGCCGTCTGAGAGAGGCTTTACAAAGACAGGGCTCAATCTACTTCAGCTGGGCCGATGTCATTTTAAAGTATCCGTGGCTGTGCATATTTAATGCGCTACTGGGCTGGCGGGCAGACCGACAAAATCGAGCCATAATCCATCTAATTGGCGATAGTCATCTGAGGCCTTTCTTGTTCAGGACACCTTTTTTACTACACCATATATCTCAGGCAACCGCCTATAATTTAAACAAAGATGATAGCCTCTCGCAGTCCAAGAAATATTTGAATTCATTTCTACCGACAATAAACAAAGAGAGGGACGTCCTGCTGCTGGTTTTCGGCGAAATAGACTCCAGGGTACATATTTATCTTCAGTACGAGAAAAAAAAGAGAAAGAGGAGCATCGAAGACCTCATAGATAACACAGTTGAGAGATACGGACAAACGATTATGAGGTTAAAAGATGCAGGATTTGCCGTATCGGTTCACGGCATACCGCCGGCAGCGGAAAAAGATTTTGAATCTGATCTGCCGTTTCTGGGAAGTCCAGAACAGAGGAGTGAAATATCCCGATTGTTCAATGAAAAGCTGCGTGGGTTTTGTCGGAAAAACTGTGTCCCATTCATTGACATGCAGTCCATTGCTGCCGACGAAAAAGGCTTCATGAAGAAAGAATATGCAGCTGATGAAGTGCACCTGAATAGTAAGGTTGTGCCTTTTACCCGTGAAATAATAGTTCAGGCGTTTAGCGGTAACAAAAGATTTTTAACGGTCGGGTAAAGCCGTCGATTAAAAGCTGGTAATTGCATCCAGCTTGATTTCGGGATAAATCTGCTGAGGCTTTGGTGGCATGGGGCTATAGACCCAGTCGACCAGAATATTGCCGCAGTACACACCGCCTATTTTTTGTATACCTTTATAGACGCCCCTGAGAAGTACATCCTCCATATCGAAAGACATGCAGAAAAATGCCATGCTTGTGTTCGCGGGTACAGCCTCGATTTCTTCCTTGAATGCCGAAGCCGCAAAGATTAAATTCTCAGTGCCCGAAGTTTGTGCCTGGATGACAGGGATAATAACGGGGTAACCATCCTTTGTAATATACGAAAGAAATTTCAGATTGGAGATTTTATCAATGAGCTGTTTTGCCCAGGGGTTAAGTATCTCCGCACCTGGTTTCTGGCGAGACAAAATCTTTGCTGCTATGGTTTTCAGAGCGGCCTGTACAACGCTCCCCATGGGCAGCGGCTGTTTACCGTACTGCTCTACCAGGTCAAAGTAGTAAACCGTGTGTATGCCGAAATAAGAGTTATAGCGGAACATGGGCATATTATTGAACATGTCGAATTCCCGGCCGCCTCTTTCAATGTGAGTGAAGTTTGCCTTGCCCCGCCAGGTATTTCTGTCCAGCGTCAAAATGAGAAATCCGACCTTCGTATTTTTTCTAATATGCATTTTACTTAAGCCCTCGGAGAACTGGCCGAAGACAAGCCCAGTGGGCGAGCTGGCGCAAAGCGAGGAAAGCAGGGTAATATGCGGCAGGCCTTCCTGGTTTATGGTGGCCAAAAGACCCACTTTCATCTCCGGTTCAAAACTTTTAATATCAGATTCGGAAAAAGACTTATGAACTTCTGGTCTTTTAATCATGGACATCTCCTCTATAAATCTTCAACCTTGGTGGGGCCCGTGGCGAAAACGATATCAGGATTCACCCCGGACTTTTTAGCAAGATTTTCCATATCAAACACCATTTCTTCTGTCATTAGTGGAGTTGCAGCATATTGCCAGTCGATGTCTAACCTCCGATATTTGTCGCGGCATAGGTTATTAAAGGCTAAAAGTTCCCAGCGCTGTGCGATGCCGCCCAGTTTTCTAGCGATAAAAGTCCCGATGCCGCTTATGTTATCCGGCCTGGCTGTAGCACCGGGGATAAGTGGAGTCCTAATCCATAGCACTGTTTTCGGGGCATTATTCCGGATATAATCGCGGATGTACAGGAGGTTCTCCAGAATCCTTTGATTATGCTGCCCCGTGAAGGCCCGGTGTTTTTCGGCGCCCATCTCTTTTAAATCGAACAGCACCACGTCGATATAAGGTATCACTTTATCCAGAGAGCTTGTCGAGCACAATCCGCAGGTGTCGATGGCGGTGTTGATTCCATTTCCTTTGAGTTTCTGGAGCAGCCGTGCTGAGAAATCCGGCTGCAGAAGCGGTTCGCCGCCAGAAAGAGTAACACCGCCGCCCGATGTCTCAAAAAACACCAGGTCTTTCACTAGTTCATGGGAAAGCGAATCCACAGTCGCTGTCTTGCCCAGTAGCTCCATGGCGTTTGCCGGGCAGGCCGCGGCGCAATCGCCGCAGCCGTTACATAGCTTACGGTCGATAACAACTCTCTGTTCCGTCCTGGTAAGGCAATGCTTGGGGCATGTCTTTACACAGGTACCGCAGCCTATACACCGGTTTTCAAGCCACTGTATTTGAGGTGTAGCCAATATACTTTCAGGATTGTGGCACCAGAGGCAGTTGAGGGGGCAGCCTTTGAAAAATACGGTAGTGCGTATACCCGGGCCATCTTCTGTAGAGAATCTCTGCAAATGCAGTATACATCCAGTCCCTTCCTTGACTGTACCGGTCGTAGCTGTGGCTTCTACTGTTGCCCGGTCAACGATGTCAGTTCCCATATTAAACGGCCTTGTTAAATCTGATGGCTTTCGCGGGCTATGATTTCGTTCTGCAGCTCTCTGCCGATGGCGGTGAAATAAGCGTTGTAGCCGGTAACGCGTACCAGTAAATGCCTGTAGTTTTCCGGATTTTTCTGCGCGTCCCGCAGCATATCGGCGTTGATCATATTTATCTGCAGGCAGGTACCTCCGTTTTCCAGATAACCGCGCAGAAATGCTTTAAATTTTTTCTTGTGTTCCGGGTCACGGATAAGCGACGGATTGAAGGTTATGGTGTGGCTGGCACCATTCGGCAGCAGGTTATAGAATTCCAGCCAATCTCCTTTGCCGCCGGCGTCTTTACCTCCGATAACCTTACCCACTGAATTGACGTTAGCCGTGGGCCCGTTTATATCCGCGCCGTTTGATGGGCAGATGGCGTTAGATAAAAATTTGCCCTTTGTCCTGCCATCGGGGCTTGCAGGCAGGACATAACCATCGGAAATCCAGTAGTTCCAGCTAAGCATGCCGGGACGGAACTGCTTGCCGGTAGGTTTTGATTTATATTTCCAGGTTTCTTCCGTCCACAATTCCATCACCTTTTTTCCTATTTCGTCAGCTGCGTCGTCGTCCCTGCCATATTTTGGTGCCTTGTTCTGTGCCTGAGCCTGCAGCACTTCGTACCCAACCCAGTTGGCTTTAAGCGCATCTATCAGCTCTTTCATGGTGCAAATCTTGTTATCGAAGACGAGGTATTTTATGGCCAGTAAAGAATCCACCGTCGTACCGTAGGTCACCGTCTCAAGGGTGGTGAAGCTCAACCTGGCACCGCCTTCGTTAATATCTTTGCCTTTTTCAGTGCAGCCTTCGACTAGGCATGACAGATAAGGGGTCGGTAGGAATTTAGCCCTGACTTCGTCCGTTCTGCCGTAAAGGTCAGCAATCTTTTTAATAATAAATTTAGTCTGTTTGATATAGGCGTTCCAGAACTCTTCCCAGGTTCTGAAACGTTGCGCATTACCCGTGGGCCAACCGAATAATCTGCGAGGTTCCGTTTTGCCCGCCATAGGATCGGTGTACGGAATCAGGTCATAACCGCCGGTAAGCGCCAGCTCAACCGCTTTAAGAAGGTTCAGGTTAATATCAACTGTGCCCGAGCGGTCGTTGCCGCACATGGTGTTTTCCAGGCATCCCACCGGGGCATAATCGTAAACATTGCCCCGATTGACCAGCTGTTCCACTCCGGCTTTTTTAGCCTCAAGCATCATGCCGGCTATAGAGCGTTCATCGAAGTTTATCAGGAACGGCGCACCCTGAGATGATGAAATCATGTCTATGACTTTGTCGTAAAGCTGGTCGGGCGTATTTCTGTGCAGCCTGATGTTTGGTTTCGGCTCCAGAATGGGCGTTAGTTCGTCGATGACTTCGAGCATGGCGTAGGTGAGGTCGTTGGTCATATCTTTGCCATCCGGTCCCATGCCTGATAAGGTCACGACCTGGCCGAAGCCGGAGGTAATGCCCTGGTTGCCGCCGGTGCGAATCATAGCGTCGTAAGCGGTATTGCAATGAATCCAGAAGCACTTCAATATGTCTTTACCGAATTCTCTGTCCATGCCCTCATTAATAGATTTTTGCCACAGCGGGTAAAGGTACTGGTCGACGCGACCGAATGAAAGCCCTGGTCCGGGGTAGCTTTCATCGCTCATAACCAGCATATGAGTCAGCCACAGGGACTGCACCCCCTGCCAGAAGTTTTGTGCCGGCTCCCAAGGCACTTTTTTCAATATATCCGACATCTGAAGCAGTTCGCTCTTTCTGGCAGTGTCTGGTTCATGGGAGGCAAGGTCGGCACAGAGCTGGCTGTACCTTGCGGCTACGTCCTGGGCCATAGTGGCTGCGGTCAGCATCGCCCTTAACTGCGCGCCCCTCTTATGCCTCTTCTCACTTTCCGGCAGCGCATTATAGTAACGTTCAATATCAGCATAAATGCTTTTCCAGCCTTTTTCGATGACTGCCGCATAATCGGGTATAAGATGGCCACTGGTTGCTCCGACATTCCCGTAACCGTGATTATGCAGCCAGAGTATGGCTGCCCTGACGCCCTTCTTGCCATAGACCATCCTCCGGTACCTCATTGCTTCCTTTTCATTAAGGCAGGTAGAAGCCTGGAGGTTGAAGCGCCCGCCGGCAATCAGGTCGCCGGGAAGAATCTCATGGGGCATGTAATGAACCATGACTTCTTTGATAAACCAGGCATGGCGTTCGGGCAGCGACCACTTCCAAAAGTCGTCGTGGAGTTTTACTTTCCCGGCCGTCTGTTTAAAGGCGCCGGTGAAAGTGGAAAAGAAGGCATAGGTCTCCGGGACTATGTAGTACTGGCCTTCCTGAAACTGGAAGTCCCAGGGAGTCCCGGTGGTCCATCCGGTAAACTCGTTGTTCCATTTGCGGTTCAGGCCCTGGAAGTAATAATCGCGGAGCCATTTGATTCGAGGCGAAAGATTCTTAGGCTCCTTGATGGTATACCGTGGTTTTTCAGGTATGGTGGTGGTCATGATTTTTACCCCTCCCTTCAAAGACTATTGCTATCTCAGCTTAGCGAACCGGACAGAGAAATGTCTGTCTGGGTGAAATATAGCACAGCAGCCGATAAACCGCCAAACTACGTTTTGGTCATTAAATACGCGAGCCAAGTTTGACAAAAATAGACTGGATAACTAAAGTTAGTCACCGGTGTGCCGATGCTTCAATTTTTAATAAGTAACTGGCTGTGGATATCGATAGCTCTAGTAGTGGCGGCTTCGCTGGCAATATTCTTTCTGTCGAAGCCGGTAAGGGTCGGTCTAAGAACCCTGGGCACCATCGTCAGCCTGGGCATCAGCTATAAAAAGAATACCGGCGACGTGCCGGGCGACGTGACGGTTGATGAGATTACCTTTCGTTGCGGCAGGCGAGATATTCAGGCCAATCTCTATCGTCCCGCTGATAAAAAACGTCATCCTGCGCTGATACTGGCCCACGGCGCCATTAAGGGCGGAAAAGACGATAGAGCGCTGAGGTTCGGCGGGCAGAGTCTGGCTAAGGCCGGCTTTATCTCGCTGGTACCGCAGCTGGAAAATTTAAACCGGCTCAGGCTGCATCAGAACGATATCGACGCGCTCGTGGCTGGCGTCAAATACCTCTCGGCACTTGATTGCTGCAACGGGAAGATAGGTCTCATGGGCGTCTGCCTCAGCGCGCCGCTGGTTTTCCTGGCGGCCGCCAATGAGGACGTAAAAAAGGATGTGACGGTTATCACCTGCTGGGGTGGCTTCTACGATATCAATGAATGGTTGCAGGCGGTTATGGCACTTCAATACATAGAAGACAAGGAGGCCAAGCCGTGGAAACCGCGCGACCTGCTGATACAGGAAGCACCCAGGTGGCTGGTCGAGCTGACACCGGATGCTGGAGACAGGGCTTGCCTCCAGCAAATGCTGGATGGCCAGAAGGATAGGTCTACAAAGAGCCGTCTCTCGGCTTCCGGACAGGCAACCTGGGAACTGCTTTCAAATCGAGATCCGGGCAAGGTAAAGGTTCTGTGGCCAAAGCTCGACCCGAAACTGCGGCGGACGCTCGATAGTCTGTCGCCTCATACCAAAATCGGCAAGTACGGCACCAAAATCGCTATTATCCACACTTTCAATGACGATGTTATACCCTGGGTGGAATCGACCAAACTGCTTGACGCCATCGACGGGAAGAATATAATTTACTTCAGGATTTTTCGCCATTTCTATCACGTCAGCATTGAAGACTTATTAAAGGCGCGCATCTCCAATCTCCACCATGTCATTGCCGAGGCCGCCCAGTTCTATCGCTATATGTACTCTATACTTTACCAATTATCTTAACGACTGGATGCCGTGCACCGGCTACTTGACACATCTTCTGCCGAAGTATTAATGTAGTACGTTATGAAGACGAAGAAATGGGACTGGGCTGTCTTTTACGCTCTATGGCTGTTGTGGATATTTCTTATACCGTTTATGTATCTCCTGGCGGGTCTTAAGACCCGGAGGAATTAAATCTCCGGTTACTGAAATTGTTTCGCCCATTTTGACGGTGGCTAAAGATATTAACAATTAAATAAGGTGGTGGATTATGAAGCACAAAGAGGGTAGATTCACCGGATACAAAGGGCTCAAGCTTTACTATCAGTGCTGGCTGCCTGATAAAAAACCCAGGGCTGTAATACTGGTGGCGCACGGGCTGGCTGAGCACAGCGGACGCTACAAGAACCTGGTCAATTACTTCGTCCCCAAGGGCTATGCCGTCTACGCCCCCGACCATCGCGGCCACGGCAAATCGGAGGGTATACGTGCCTACGTCGACAACTTTAATGATTACCTGATTGACCTCAGAACATTCTTCGATAAGGTTAAAAAAGAAAATAAAAATGCCAAGATTTTTCTTTTCGGCCACAGCCTGGGCGGTACCATAGCCGTTGCCTACGCCATCGAACATCAAGACGAACTGGCTGGCCTAATGGTTTCCGGCTCAAGCCTGGTGTCAGCACCCGGTGTTTCACCGGCACTGCTGGCTATGGCCGGAATAGTATCGGCGCTGGCCCCTAAAATGGGAGTTACTCTACTCGACGCTTCACTTATCAGCCGGGATGAATCCGTCGTCGATGCCTATGTCAACGATCCGCTGGTATTTCGCGGCAAAATTCCTGCCCGGACCGGTGCCGAACTAGCCAGGATGTGGAAACAGCTGCCCGACGGGATGCCCGGGATAAAGCTGCCCTTATTGATTATGCACGGCATGGCAGACCGGTTGTCCGACCCACGCGGCAGCATACTGCTTTATGACCGGGCCGGCTCAAAGGACAAGACGTTAAAAATCTACGATGACTGCTATCACGAAATATGTAACGAGCCCGACCGCGAGCAGGTCTTCGTCGATATGGAGAACTGGCTGACGAAGCACCTCCGATAAGTTTTCCTGACCGAAGTTATTATTTTTCGAAGAGGAGTTTAACATGGCTGAATGTCACTATCGCAAAGACGCCGTCTCCAAGCTGGGTAAGCTGTACCAGTTGAAACCTGAAATTTTGCAGGCTTTTATGAATTTCGACGGCAAGGTCTTCGCCGAGGGAAACCTAAGCGTAAAGGTTAAGGAGCTGATTGCCCTGGCCTGCGCACACGTTACCCAGTGCCCCTACTGCATTGAGGCGCATACCCAAAAAGCGAAAGCGGCCGGTGCATCAGAAGGAGAAGTGGCCGAGGCGATATTCGTGGCGGCGTCTCTGCGTGCCGGCGGCGGATTGGCTCATAGCTGCATCGCCATGGAGGCACTGGAAGAAAAGTAAAACTGCTCCTTTATGGTTACCCTTTTGCTCGCCGGATGATATCCCAGTAGGCTCCCCGCTGGCCTTCTTCTATCAGCCGGCACAGAAATTCATCGCCAGCGTAGTTGTAGCTTTCCTTATCCGAAGGCGCCGCCAGGAACAAAAAACGGGCGTCATCGGCAACAAGGCTTTGTACCAGTTCTAACGGCCTGTTGACCAGCTGAGGAGATAAATAATAGACCGGCCGGGAAGGCGAAATCGATCTGGGATGGAGCCCCCGACGGTTAAAGCCGGTAGCCACAGCCTTACCTAAAGGAGTGTCCGGATAGACGCGGACGCCGACAGATATGCCGGTGAGAGGCACATCCAACTCTTTTATTTTGTTGATGGTTGCGCCTACCGTTTGCTCAGTCTCCCCCGGCCCGCCTAAAAGCAGGTCGAACATGAAGTTTATGTCTTCCTGGCGAAGTATACGCACCAGTTCCGCAACGTCTTTTAAATTGTGCCTTCTGCCCAACCGTAGCAGCTGTTCATCGCACAGGGAATCAACGCCGAAGTTAACGCCGGCACAACCTGAGCGTTTCATAAGCTTGGCCAGCTCCTTGTCAAGTGAAATCGGCGAGCAATAGCTATACCATCTGAGCTTGTCACTCAATCTTTTGCTGATAATAGCTCGGCAAATCTCTTTGGCGTGTTTTACGGGCAGGTTGAACTCGCTGTCGCAGAAATGCAGCCAGGATATGCCCTGCTCAATAAGGTCCTGAATTTCCTGGACTACAATATCGGGCGGCCTCAGCCGCGCCCTTTTCCCTTTGGCTATGGGGTCGGCACAGAAAATGCAGGCTTCCGCACAGCCCAGCTTTGTTTCTACCCCGACCATGGCTCCCAGCCGCTCATATTTTCGATTGTCGAACAGTCTGCGGCGGGGATGTGGCAGACGATTGAGGTCAACGTCCAGCCTTGGATTGCAAACCACTTTGCCATTGCGCCGGTAAGCGATACCGGGTACGGTCGAAACGTTGTCTCCGGCGATAAGCGACCTAACCAGACGCAGCGCTGCCTCTTCACCGTCGCCGTATATGCCCATATCGGCGTTGACGGCCTCCAGAACCGCGGCCGGCATAACTGAAAAGCCAACGCCGCCCAGTACAATTGGTGCTTCGGTGTATTTCTTGGCCTCCGCTACAACCTCTTTAATCCAGGGTAAAAACGACTTTTTAGAAACAAAAGAAGAATCGTCTATATTGCGTACGCCAATCCCGACGGCCAGTGGTTCGATACCGTTAAGCCGGCTTCTGATTGCTTCATGCCAATCGGCTTCAAAAGCCAGGTCGATGATGTTAATCGGGATTCCTGCCTGGTTTAATGTTTCAGCCACGTATTCCAGGCCTACCGGAGTGACCGGCGGTCGCGTGATATTCGTATTTATTAAGACGAAAGGCCTTACCATTGGTATTGTTTTAAAGCGTAGCACGGTGGTCGTAGTTTAATCAAACGACCCGCGAGGCTATTAGCCAGTTTAGACTTGTGTTATACTGTTTTGGTTTTGTAGTCGGATATCGCTTATGCCAGCCAAAAGCTATATTCTCGTTATCGACCAGGGGACCACGGGAAGCGCAGCTTTATTATTCGGTGAGTCGGGGCAGGTAGTTTCCAGCGCCGACCGTGAGATACGCCAGATTTATCCCAAGCCCGGCTGGGTGGAGCATGACCCCGTAGAAATTTTCCAGACCTCCCTAGCCGTGGCCAAAGAAGCCATGCAGCAGGCGGGGGCGACGGCATCCCAGATAAAAGGATTGGGCATAACCAACCAGCGGGAGACGACCGTCGTCTGGGACCGCCGCACCGGTAAGCCCGTGAGCAACGCAGTCGTCTGGCAGTGCCGCCGTACGGCCCACATTTGTGAAGACCTCAAGCAGCAGGGCATGGTTGAGCCCGTCCGTAATAAGACCGGCCTGCTAATCGATGCCTATTTCTCCGGCACTAAACTGCGATGGATTCTGGACAACGTGCCCGATGGCCAGCGCCGTGCCGAGAACGGCGACTTTCTCTTCGGCACCGTCGATAGCTGGCTGGTGTGGAACCTGACCGACGGCGCCGTACATATCACCGACTACAGCAATGCCTCCCGCACCATGCTGTTTAATATCAATAATCTGGAATGGGACAAGGAGCTATTAACCAGTCTGAATATTCCTGAACCAGTCCTGCCCAAAGCCGTGCCTTCAAGTCAGGTTTATGGGGAAACCGCTTCCGGACTACTGGGCGATGCCCGCATTCCCGTGGCCGGCATCGCCGGAGACCAGCAGGCGGCGCTGTTCGGCCAGGCGTGCTACCAGCCGGGCATGGCCAAGAATACCTACGGCACAGGTTCTTTCATACTGCTGAACACGGGGGAAAGGCCGATACATTCTGAAAAAGGACTGCTTACCACCGTGGCCTGGGGTCTGGGAGGCAAAGTCGCCTACGCCATGGAAGGAAGCGTCTTTATTACTGGCGCTGCCGTTCAGTGGCTGCGCGATGGCTTGCGCCTGATAAAAAGCGCCGGCGAAAGCGAAACATTAGCGCGGTCGGTTACCGACAACGGCGGCGTTTACTTTGTGCCGGCGTTCGTGGGCCTGGGCGCTCCCTACTGGGATATGTATGCGCGCGGCGCCATCGTTGGACTGACTCGAGGCACCACCGGAGGACATTTAGCCAGAGCTACGCTGGAGGCCATCGCCTACCAGGTAAGGGATGTGGCCGACGCCATGGTTGCCGAAGCCGGCCTCAAACTGCCGGTGCTGCGCGTCGACGGCGGCGGCACGGCTAATTCGCTCATGATGCAGTTTCAAGCCGATATACTCGGCATACCCATACAGCCGGCAGCCATAGCCGAGACCACGTCTCTGGGTGCCGCCTACCTGGCTGGTTTGGCAGTTGGCATGTGGCAGGACACGGACCAGCTCAGCCGTATGTGGAAGGTCGCCAAGACCTACGAGCCGAAGATGTCTGACGACCAGAGGGAAGCCCTCTACGCCGGCTGGAAAAGAGCCGTGGAACGGGCCCGCGGCTGGGCCGAATAAGTTCGGGAGTATAAGAGGGGCGAAGCCCCTCTGTAATCCACCATTTCCCTCTCCCTTGATGGAAGAGGGTCAGGGTGAGGGTGAAATAGATTATCAATCGGAGAAGATCATGAAAAGAGATTTGGATGCCATCGCTAGGGAAAAATTCGACCTGATTGTGGTGGGCGGCGGCATTATCGGCACCGGCGTTGCCCGTGATGCCTCTCTGCGCGGTATTAAGACACTGCTTATCGAAAAAGAAGACTTTGGCTATGGCACCACATCCCGTTCATCGCGCTTGATTCACGGCGGGCTGCGTTATCTCAGGATGCTGGAGTTTCACCTGGTACGTCAGGACCTGCTGGAGAGGGAAGTCCTGTTGAAAATTGCACCACATCTGGTGCATCCCTTCCCGTTCATTATACCCGTACCCAACCTTTACTACGATGTAGCTCTGGGTATAGGCGTGCGCATGTACGACGTGATGGCCTCAGGCAGGTCGTTACCGTCTCAGCAGCACCTTTCAAAGCGCGAGGTGCTGGAAATAGAGCCTGAACTGGATGAGCTTAAGGGGCTGAGAGGGGCTTTCATGTATTATGATTGCCAGGCCCCGTTTACGGAACGGCTAGGCATCGAGAATGTGCTCAGCGCCGCGGAAAACGGCGCCACCATTGCCAATCATGGTGAGCTTATCGGTTTTCTAAGAAGCGGCAACGATGTGGCAGGTATACAAGTCCGGGACTGTCTGACCGGAGAGACCTATAAAGTTAAATCGCGGCTGGTAGTCAATGCCGCCGGCCACTGGGTAGATTGTGTCAGGGATCTACTGCGTGGCAGCCCTGCGAGCACTGTCCGCCGCACAAAGGGCATACATTTGCTGACTCCCAAATTGACCCAGAAAGGGCTGGTGTTATTTTCTCCCGTTGACGGCAGGCTTTTCTTCGTTATGCCTTGGCTGGACTACACGCTGATAGGCACCACAGATACCGACTATAGGGGCGACCTCGATGACGTTTGCGCTGATAAATCCGACGTGGATTACATGCTGACCAGCCTTAAGCAGGTCTTCCCTAAGCTGCGGGAGGAGGACATAATTTATACCTTTGCCGGATTGCGCTCGCTGGTTCACTCCGGCGGTGAACGGCCGTCCGATATCACGCGCGAGCACCGGGTGCTCGACCACAAACTAAAGGACGGCATCGATGGCCTGGTCTCTGTGCTGGGCGGCAAAATAACTGCCTACCGCGCCGTAGCCAAAGACACCGTCGATACGGTCTGCCGCAAGCTCGGAGTCAAAGCCAAATGTACCACGGCCGATGTGCCTTTGCCGGGAGCACCGGCCGTATCTCAGAAACAAATGGCTGAGGCTGCCAGGCAAAGCACGCTACCACTGAACACCGTCAGACATCTGGCCGCTCTTTACGGGTCGCGTTTTTCGCGGGTTCTAAAAATCGTGGCTAAGGGAAAAAGCGGCGGGCAGCGCCTCTGTGCCCATAGTCCGGATATACTGGCACAGGTTGAACATAGCATCAAAGAGGAAGGCGCACTGACCGTGTCCGATTTTCTGCTTCGCCGGACCGCGGTTGGGCTTATGTCGTGCCAGGGACTGGACGCGGCGGAGACAGTGGCCCAGGAGATGGGGCGGCTTCTTAAATGGAGCCAGGCAGAGCAGGGCCGGCAGGTTCAGGAATATTTGGGCCGGGCCGCATTGGGTCAGTATTTCAGGTCTGGGTCTGTCAAGAAATCAAAACAAATACGGAAGGTTTGACACGCTCCGCGTGGTGTGTTAATTTTTAAGTCCGTGGCAGCGTAGCTCAGTGGTAGAGCAGGGGACTCATAAGCCCTTGGTCACTGGTTCAAATCCAGTCGCTGCCACCAAAAAAATAGGTGAAGGGAGGGTAATTAGATGTCTAATCCATCAAGTCCAATCGATCTGGGTAATTTATTTCAGTCAGTTATCGGTACGCTGAACCAGAACAAAGAAAGCCTGAATAAAGCCGACACCAACAACCATGATCACGGGGATAACATGGTTAACGTCTTCCAGCTAATTAGCAACGCCATGAAGGAAAAACAGGGGGCAGATCCATCTAGCCAGTTAGCGCATGCTGCCGAGGTATTGAGTCAGCAGAAAAGCGGATCAGCGCAGCTGTATGCCAAAGGTCTGTCACAGGCCTCCCAGCAATTTGCAGGCAAACAAATGAATTCCGACAATGTTATGACGCTGATACCGACTATATTGGGAGTAGGCGAGGCACCTGTACGGCAATCTGCTGGCTTAATGGTCTCACCCTTTGACGGTTCCTATGTCTCTGGTAAATCCATCACTTTTCGATGGAAAGCCTCACCGGGAGCAACCAAGTACTGGTTCACGGTTAGGAGGACTAAAGATAATTCCAGCCGCATCAGTATTTGTTTGAACCTTAATAGGTTGGTCGTAGATGAGTCCGACCGCATCACTAAGGGTGCGAACGATATCCTCTCCGTTACTAAACTTGGCTTTATGAATGATGGCACTCAATACAAGTGGAACATCGCCGTCGGCGAAAGCGAAGACGCGGAACCAGCGGAGTACATGACCTTCATCAATGGTGCGCCTCCGCCACGGCAGGAACCACCACAACAAGTACCACAGCAGCAACAGCCAGACGCAGGCGTCGGCGACATAATAGGTTCGCTGCTTCGCCAGGCACAGCATAAACCACAACAACAACAGCAGCCAGGCGGGGGTATAGGCGATATAATAGGGTCACTAATCCGCCAGGGTCAGCAGAAACCGCAGCAACAGCCTGGCGCAGGCGTCAGCGACATAATAGGTTCTCTGCTTCGCCAGGCACAGCAGAAGCCGCAGCAAAAATCCAAATCAAATGTCGGTGTTAATCAGGAAGAAATTGTGAATGCCCTTGTCTCCAACAGCCCTATGGGAGATTCTTATAGATCACAATCCGGGTCTCTGGTAGCCAACGCGCTAATTACAGCGGTCCAGAGCATGATAAGTAAGAAATAGTAGATTGTTTCATAAGCTAATTTAAGGATGTCTGATGGCATCAATAAAATCAATATAAGGAGGGTGTAGTTATGTCACTTAATCTGAGCAAGTGGGTGCTGGGCGTTATAGCCATCGTGGCCGGTCTTCTCTGTCTATTCTGGTTTTCCGCATTGCAGTGGATAGTTGGAATCTTCCTAATCGTTTGGGGTATTATCACGTTGGTAGGCAAAAAGGCTTAGTTCGTCAGTTTATCGCAGCTTCGGTCCTACACCAACTTCGCATATACGTCATCCGTTAGACACGGTGTTGTGCCTATATTATCGTTTGTCTTAAAATTCGGTAAGTAAGTAGGAACTCATAAGCCCTTGGTCACTGGTTCAAATCCAGTCGCTGTCAACAGTCCTCTGACAGCGGGGATGCTCTATATTTAGAGCAGGCGGAATATCGACTAAACTAAATTTCTTCGATATCCGGCTTACCGGGTAAAATTATGTTTCATTTGTGAGGATGAAAAATGATACATCAGGTTCTAGCCCTGTTTGCAGCTACAGAGGTTTTTATTTATGTCTTCATAGAGCTCGTTACCCAGCTCGAATCAGTTCGAAGGGTAATCGTCCAGAAAGCCAGATGGTATGATAGTGTCATTTTCATCTTATTATTCGGTGGATTTTCCGTATTTGGCACTTACACGGGCATTATTTTGCCTTCGGGAGCCATAAGTAGTATCAGAGACCTGGGTCCACTAGTTGCCGGATTGGTTGCCGGTCCCTTGGTTGGACTGGGAGCGGGTTTAATCGGTGGTATACACCGTATCCTCCTCGGCGGATTTAGCGCCGTTGCCTGCGGCATCGCTACTATTTTAGCCGGATTAATCGGCGGTTTAATTTACCTTGTTGCCAAGAAGAAACTTGTAAGTATCTTTCATGCTATGTTGCTGGCAGTCGGCGTTGAATTTGTCCACGGCTTGACTGTACTGGGGATAGCCCGTCCTTTTGATGAAGCGTTGAAAGCCACGTATACCGCTATACCGGCGATGATGGTAGCTGATGTCATGGGCATTGCTATATGCTTTATCATTGTGGAGCGCGTATTGAAGGAAATTAAGGCGAGTCAGGCTAAAAATCGCGGGAGACGAAAGCCAGGCCGATAACTTTTGTCATCTGAGGCTGTTTGCCCGCCAGGCTATAATGCCAAACACCAAGGTACCGATTAGCACCATTAGTCCAACTATGTAAATAGTGAGAACTCGGTCAGATACGCCGATCACCTCGAATTTCCGGGCTTCCGACCATTGGCTTTCATAGCCAACGTCATCAACGGTTTTTACACGCCAGCTATAAGCACCGGGAGTTAAAACATCGTCTCCGGATAAAGTATAAGACGTACTGCTTAGCCCCTCTTTAACTACGGGTGATGCAAGGTCATAAGTACGGGTAATCTCAAGGACATAACTTTCATTGCCGGAATCAGCCGTCGATGTCCAAACAAAAGTGGCCAGCCCCGGTTTTACGCTTTTAGGCGTGGAAACACTCGGGTAACTAAAAATCCCTGCCAAGTATCTTGCCGGCCCACAAATCACATCAATTGGCGAGCTGAAAATCTCAAGCTTTACCCCCGGCACAGGTGACAGTAGCTGTGGTGCCGGCAGCTGGGACTTTTCAACGAAGAAGTTTGCCTGAGCAGAACTGCCGTCACTACCCGCAGCGTCTATCACGTAGTCTCTGGTTTCCTTTACCTGCGGGACCTCAAAGACTGCATTAAAACTGCCTGAGCTGTCGGCGACTGCAGCTGCAAGTTCGGGACCGTCAAAAGTTATTCTTATTGACTCATTATCGGTGAAGCCCGTGCCCATTACCGTCAACTTGATGGTCGTTTTTCTGGAAATTGGTTCGATGTACGTTTGTGAAACCAGGCCTATTTCCGGAATCACCTCAAAATAACTGTCACGTACGACGCCTCTAGGCGTAAAATCGCTGCCGAAAACACCCACTGTATGGCGCCCTTTAGTGCTGGGTGGGATCGTCGCCGTGCTTTCCCAGTTGCCAATGGTATCGGCTATCAAGTTGCACTTAATTATTTCGCCGTCATAAGTAATGGTAATGCCGTCCTCGCTGGTTCGAAAGCCAGCCCCGGTTAGGGTGATCTCCGTGCCTATAGGCCCGGACGTCGGTTCTATTTCTGCAGTCGGAATATATGTACGACTGCCGGCAGCTCTGACTGTATCGGGTTGAAAGACTAAAAGCTGGAAAGGGAAAAATAAAATGATCAGGGACAGGACCCCAGATAAATATTTGGTACGCATCACTATAATTGTCCAGTCATAGTAAAACGATCGTCATCGAATGCTAAAATCAGGCGCGGCCTTCTGTATATTTATAACACCCACCAATCCATAAGTGCAATCATCTTCCAGCATTATTTCTACATCGAATGCAAAATAACTGTCATTTGACCTTAAACCTGATTTTCATATTATATCTTATGCTGAGCATGATGCCGACGAATAAGAAAGAAGCCAGCAATACCAGCACTATCCATCTCTGGTATGGGTACAGTATCGCATTCTGCAGGAAAAGCGCACAAGCCGTGCATAGCGCAGGAAGAATAATCAGTCCATATAACAGGAAAATAATTGTTCTGGAAACGAAATTTATTTTCTTCAGGCTTTTTTTGAGGAGATATTCCATGATATAGTCGCTGGCGAAAAACATCAGTACCGTGGACAGGAGGAAGGATATCTCGGGTATTCTGGCAATCAGATACGCTGGTAACGAATCAAGTGAAACCATATTGTAATCCATTTGAAAATAAAAGGCCTCCTTTAGCGCTCTAATTTGTTAGGGGATCTCTCAAGGATGCAAACAAGCTGCCATTTTTTGCGTGTTTTTTAGGCATTGTTTATGGCGCCTACATAAAGTGGCTTCTCAGCTGGTCCGGGGAGTGGTGACTGAATAGTGCCGGCGGCACATCCAACATGGTGAAAGCACCTTTGTACCCGGACTGCTGCAATCTGAAAGCAGCGCGGGCGCAGGCTACCAGGACGCTGCCGGTAAAGTCCGGGTTGCTCTCCAGCTGGCACCGATACTCCAGAATTTGCTTATATTCACCAGTTGATCCGGATGTCAGCACAAATCCGCCATGGGGCAGGGCGGCGTGGCTTTTCAGCATTTCCTCCTTAGTAATGAAGACCACTTCGGTATCGTATTCGGCGTAGTAATTCGGCATTTCTACGATCTCTTTTCTTATCCGCTCGCGGTCGGTGCTTTCCTCAGCCACAACATATACCAGTCGCTTATGCATTTCTTTTTTGGAAAATTCCGGAGTTTCTCCACTCCTGACCTTATTGATAGCGTTATCTATGGGCAGTGTATATTGTCTGGCATCGATGACGCCTTTGACCTTTCTGGCGGCGTCGGAATGTCCCTGGCTGACCCCACGGCCCCAGAATGTATAACTCTGGTTATCCGGCAGGAAAGCGTCCCCCAGAACCCGCTCCAGCGAGAAGATGCCCGGGTCCCAGCCGGCAGAGAAAATTGAGACATGCCCGTTCTTCCTGGCTATGGAGTCCATTTGCTGGAAATAACGGGGGATATCGGCATGTGTATCGAAGCTGTCAACGGTATTGAACTGCTTGGCAAAAATAGGGCCCTGAATGGGCGTATCTTCCTTGGAACCGCCGCATAAAATAGCCACGTCTATCTTAAGACCTTTCGGCAGGGAAAACTTCTGGGTTTCAAGCACCGGGACCTCTTTTATTTCTTTTTTAAGCTGGTCGACCCTCCTCGAGAATATAGCGCTCAGTTTAATATCAACACTGGCCTCCAAAGCGCGCTTAACGCCTTTCCCCAGATTTCCGTAGCCGACAATTGCAGCATTTATCATTTTAGTACTCCTGTTCTATATAGCCATAGTCCCAATAAGTATACTATGTTCAGGAGGCTGGGGAAACGTTTAAGATAAGCCTTGAAACGAGTCTTTAAATAAAGTATTCTACCTGGCAGGTAGAGACATTAAATGGAGCTTCTATCTTTTATAAATAATTTCATTGCCATGAACTGGTTTACTGCGCTGTTCGTGCTGGTTTGTGGCATGCTCCTGCTCTGGTTTTGTTCCGAGCTGGTCGTCCGCGAAATCCAGCCGATGGCGCGCTACTTCAAGGTGAAGGAGTTAGTCATCACCATACTGGGTGTGAGCATACTTTCCTCCCTGGCGGAACTTGCCGTATCGTCCTTCGCCACCGTTCAAGGAAAATCCGATATTTCCATCGGTAACATCATTGGGGCTAATTTTTTAACGCTGACTTTTGTTACTGCTATCGCCGCCTTGATTTCACCTCTGAGAATCTGCACCGAGATAAAGGAGAGGGAAAGCACCTGGATGCTTCTTTCAAGCGCTGTTATTTTGGTGTTTGCTGCCGACGGTGTGTTGAGCCGTATTGACGGGGCTCTGCTTATGCTACTATACGTCCCCTATCTATTTGTGGTGGTAAAAGATGCGGTCAATCGATCCGCAAGGGGCAGGCAAGCGACCACAACGGGTAAAAAAT
The DNA here is from genome assembly GCA_964413085.1 of uncultured Dehalococcoidales bacterium. Lineage (GTDB taxonomy): Bacteria > Chloroflexota > Dehalococcoidia > GIF9 > UBA5629 > 9FT-COMBO-48-23. Next base: position 11,655 of record CAYPRI010000002.1, on the reverse strand, counting down.
CTGTCAGGGGGACGGGGAACGTATTACCGCATATCGTTTTAGGCGTTCTCGCCATTTTGGGTATCATAGTAGGTGCAGAACTGGCCCTGCGCTCCGGTGAAAATATCAGTGAACGCATCGGCATATCGCAACTGGTTCTGGGTGTTTTGGTCCTTGCATTTCTTACTTCACTACCTGAACTTGGAGTTGCCCTGGCCGCGGTTTCTAAGAAAAAAGCGGATATTACTCTAGGTGAAATATATGCCTCCAATATATTCACGGCACTATTCATACTCGGCTTCTGCTGTCTTCTCGTTCCTATTAACGTATCGGCTAATGTACTGCGCTTTGATATCCCCATGCTTATTCTGAGCGGGGTAATAGTTCAAATATTTATCACAACAGGAAGCAAATTGGTTAGACTGGAAGCTCTGCTAATCCTGATACTGTACATATACTTCGTGCTTGGCCACTTCATTAAGGTGCCTTTTTGGTAGCTCTGTTTTTTAAGTCAGAAATGGAAACCGGCACTGATATACCCTCTGACATCAGAAATATCGATTATTAGATTCCGGCCAGCTGCTCTAGCAAGGCCAACTCTATAACTGATATAAGAACACCGATACAAATACCGAATCCTATCCCTTTGGCTATTTCCCACTTCCGTGTGATAATAAAACCAACCACTGCCAAGATAGCGAGACCCACCATGCTAACAGTGACAATAAAGCAAGTGTTGGCTATATCCGATACCCAGGTTCTACCTGCGGCATTGTGCAGCAGCTGAAAGGTTACAGCAACTATGGCTACAATAAAAGGAGGAATCGCAGTGGCCGTTATGGCAATTTTGCGCTGGTTTGACGGCCTCCTTCCCGGACGAAGTAGCCATGCCACAACGCCGACCACCAAAACAAGAGGAACGATGACGATCATTTTAAATGAGTCTTACACGCTATATTATAGGGCTTTACTGTCTTGATTTCACCAGAAGAACACACATTTTTATCCATGGAAATTGATGCTCCAGCATATTGGAGAAAAAAGAAACTGAGTGCTACAATGAATTTTGCAAATCTCAAATCTGCAGAAATTGGGGGACATTGCCATGGTAAATTTCAACGAGGCTAACGATATTCTGCTCAAATATATGAGAGTCGAAACCCGTCCACTATCCATAAAGTTTATTAAAAATGTTACTGAAATTCCGCAGGGCATTATGAGGCCGAGTATGTTTAAGACAAAAATGGCGCTGTGCCAGATAAATACCATAGCCAGAAGATGGAACATGGCGCTGGCCGTGACGCCCGAGGAAGTCAACTGTGCAGCAGCGCTGCTGGCCTTCGGCTGGGGAAATTTGGGTAACTTGAATCGAGAAGAAGAGCTTGCCGACTTCATGGTTTCCGCCGGTTACGTAGCTAACAAGGACAAGGCGAGGTCTTCGCTGAAGCAGCAGGCGTATTTTAGCGGAGAAAAGAAATTCGATTCCAAAGGCCTTATAGTGGCGCCTATAGATTCCGGCATTATCGCAGAACCGGATGTGATTTTGATCTACGGTAACCCGGCTCAAATTGCCAGGATGGTGCAGTCGATGATTTATGTTGAAGGCGGAGCCATAGAATCCCGGGCCCATCTGGGACTTTCCTGTATCGGTGAGCTAATAGAGCCGATTATCTCGGGAAAGGCTAGATATATCGTCCCGGGCAGGGGGGAACGGCAGATTGGCATGGCTGCCGATAATGAAATGGCTTTCGCCGTGCCCGCGGCGAGGCTTGAGAACCTGCTGACCGGGCTTAAAGAAACCGATGAAAAAGGCACCAGATATCCCATCCAGCCGTTTCTTTTCTTCGAACCGCGATTTAACAAGGCGGTTTCGCAGCTGATAAAGAAAATTAAGTTAGCCTAGGCGTTCTTGGGTAAAAATATAAGTAGAGGAGGGTAGTCATGGAACTAGTGGAGCAGTTGGTAAAAAATCTGGGTGTCAGCGAGGAGGCGGCTAAAGGAGGATCGGGCCTAATTTTTAAGATGGCAAAGGAGAAGTTGGGAGCAGGTGACTTTGGCAAAGTAGCTGGCGCTCTGCCCGGCATCACCGACCTGATGAAGTCTGCACCAGAATCCGGTGGCGTACTTGGAGGTATCGGTAAACTGGCGTCCGGTCTTGGCGGTGGTGCTGGTCAATTGGGGAATCTAGCCAGTCTGGCCGGCGGCTTCTCCAAACTGGGACTGGACAGCGGGATGATCGGGAAATTTATTCCGATTATTCTGGCTTTTGCCCAGAGCAAAGGTGGTGATGTCGTTAAATCGTTATTGCAGAAGGCGCTCAAGTAGGTTGAAATAGAAAAGGCAGACCAACGAAATTAAGTTATTAACGTTGGTCTGCCTCGATATTCTTCCAGCCTAATTAACTAGAAGAGACCGAACACGCTCCTCAGCAGCCAGAGGATGAGGAGGATAAGTCCTATGATCAGCGCAATATGGATTAACCATCCCAGGCTGCGGAAAAAGATAAATCCGAGCAGCCACAAAACCAGTATAACAATACCTATAATAAGCAATATGCTCATAGGCATTTCCCCCTTGTTGCAAACGTATTATTTGGCAATGCTGCGTAGTGATTTGTAATTATCGTCAATTGCTGTTTTAACTAGTTACCCCGGTTTGCCGACTTTCCACAGGGCTTTGATGGCGGCAATGATAGCGGCCGGAGCCATCAGCGTGGCCACCAGGCTGAGTATAGCGCCGAGTATGGCACCGATTTTTAATGTCGTCAGCGGCGCAAACACATTACCGACTACGATCAATGCGATAGTTGCCACCAGGAAGAGCAGTATCTCTGACGCTGTTATGTTCAGGAAACCTATGATAAGACCCAGGATAATCAGGACGATGATGATAGCGGTCATCAACGCCGATGGCGCGATACCTAGACCGGACATAATGCCCACTACCAGGGCAATTATCAGGCCCACGATAAACGCCCAGAAACCCACCATGCTCAGAACGTTAGTCTTGCCTTTTGCCATGCTTGGTCACCTCCTATATTATTTTTGGGACTTCCTATCAAAACATTATCACATCTGATAAGTTATTCGTCAAGTACCCCTTTACAGATGATTGACTTAGCCTATCAGACTATGGACTAAACTTTAGTGTATATTGGCGGCGTGGCGTTTACTGACAAAGGTCAGCGTATATTCTGAAATATTAACAGCGGTGCTTTGACAGCTACATTCCCTTTAACAGGTTACCAAGCATCAAGATGATAAATGCGACTAATAAAACCCAAAAAGCGTACGCAGCCACCATTGGTAGAAAGAAGAAGATTAGTCCAATTATGGCCAGGGCAACAGCAATCCAGAACGTAATTCCCTTTGGCGCACTCAACATAAATTACCCTCCTTTACGACCAGAAGCTGAGGTAGTTGAATTACCCCCTAGGTATCGGCTGTCTTGTTACTAGGAACACCACGACCGCCAGTCGCATTATAGCACAGTGGATAAAGTACTGGAATATGCGAATTTTACAGGCGAAATTTAAAAAATCAGAGTATGACTTAATAGTTCTCTGCCAGTAGCTCGTAGAACGCCTGCGGATGCTTACATGCCGGACATTCCTTAGGCGCCTCGGTGCCCTCGAAAACATATCCGCAGTTTCGGCAATGCCACTTAACTGAGGTTTTTTTCTTAAAAACCTGGCCGCTGGCAACATTGTTTATCAATTTTCTATATCTGGATTCATGAAATTTTTCAACTTCAGCGATTTGTTTGAATGAGTTAGCGATCTGTGGAAAGCCCTCATCTTTAGCGACCTTGGCGAAATTTGCGTAGATGGTTGTCCATTCCATATTTTCCCCGGCAGCGGCGGCTTCCAAATTCGATTTTGTATCCTTGATCATACCCGCTGGATAAGCGGCGGTTATTTCGGTATCGCCGCCTTCAAGATATTGAAAAAATATCTTGGCGTGTTCCTTTTCATTATCCGCTGTTTCCGTGAATATGGCTGAGATTTGCTCGAAACCCTCTTTTCTGGCGGCGCTGGCAAAATAAGTGTACCTGTTTCTTGCCTGAGATTCGCCGGCAAAAGCTGTAAGCAGGTTCTTCTCTGTTTTAGTGCCTTTGACTGATTTGTCCATGAATGATTCCTCCTATACTTTTGATGATATTTCCGCCGTCAGCGTACTTAAATAATGTTCTAATACTAAGAAAGAGTAATGCCAGAATTTAAGAAATCCTCCTCCCCTCTTTATCGTTAGGCTAGACCGGGATTACGTGAAACAAGCCGAGTATGCCTATAACAATTCCCACCG
>CAYPRI010000002.1:0-7272 GCA_964413085.1 uncultured Dehalococcoidales bacterium | reverse complement strand
GGCTAGACCGGGATTACGTGAAACAAGCCGAGTATGCCTATAACAATTCCCACCGCGCCGAGTAAGCCGAGATATTTAAGCCCGTCCTTCAGATACCTGAAATAGGCGAAAAAGCCGAAAAATCCGAAGAAGAACAGCTGCCAGGGCTCGTGGATGGTAAACCCCATGAATCCGAGAAAGCCCAGGAAGCCCAGAAAGCCGTTAACCCATCGCGAATTGTATTTGTCCATAAAGGCCATTATGCCCCATATTTCGCTACTTCGCAACCCGTTATCCCGGATTATATTTTTGGTTGGTGCAAAAAGTAGTATGTTATACTTAAAGCTGAGAGGATACCAAAATGAAGAAAATAATGCTGGTCTGCGTGCTCGGTGCGAGCTTTGTACTCGGCGGTTGTGTTACTCCCTCAGCTACACCGCCCGGACAGGTATCATCACCTCCCGGTCCGGAGGGGGGAACAAAAATTTCTCTGCCGGAGCCAGTTATGACAGGACAGTCCGTTGAAATTTGCCTGAACAGCCGCTATTCGGACCATGACCCCGTCGGCACTGCCACTGACCAGCAGATAAGCAACGTCTTGTGGGCCGCTGGAAAAGCACCCATCATCGGATCTTTCCGCAATATATACGTGGCCACGCAGAACGGGACTTATTTGTGCAACCCCGACGATAACTCGCTCAGCCCTTATACAGAAGATACTGCCGATAGGGGAGCTTTCGTCATGAGCTACGAGCGCGAGCTCGCCTTCGACGCCGGCCTGTCGTACATGCCGGCCATATTGGCTTCCGTCTCGCTGTGGGGAAGCCCTGGAGCATCCGTTTCTAACTGCCCAATGAGGTCGAAGCTGTACTTCGGAGTGCAGGAGGTCAGGGGGCTGACCCCGGAAGTGGTAGCCCACTGTTCGTTGCCCACAACCGACGAAGGCTGGCTGCCCGACCCCAAAACAACGGGTGACGACAAAATTGAGACGGTGCTGGCGAATTTGAAATATACCGAAAATTTTAACGAGGCCAATTTAACCAAGCAGCAGTTGTCTCAGCTACTGTGGGCAGGATATGGCTGCACCGCACACCAGGTGGCCTATGGCAGGAAAGGCCTGACAGTTCCTTCAGCTACTGCCAGATATTTTTTAACTGGCACCATCTATCTGGTTAATGAAAACGGCGTTTACCGCTACCACAACAGAAATCCCGATATGGACCTGACCACGCGCGACCACAGGCTGGAACTGATAAGGGCAGGCGATGCCAGAGACAATCTGCGTTCTGCTGTCGCCGGTCTCAGACAGGCGCCGTGCTATGTTGTTCTTTGTCTGAGATCTTCGGATGCCGGACAGGAGTTCGCCCAACTGGAAGCTGGATTTGTTGCCAGCAATATGCTGATGCAGGCCACTGCCATGGGGCTGGTCTGTTACTTTGATACGAAGCTGACGGAGGCGGAACAGAAATCCGTTCAAACCGCTACTGGTATATCGGCGGGACATATCCCGCAGGCAGTAGTTAGCCTTGGTATCCCCCGGGAACAATAGCGATCCTATATTGGACTTATCGGCTCAATCAGAAATTCTTGTACCGGACCAGGATCCCTCCCACTCACCGTCAAATCCGTATCGCCAGTTGCCGGTAATAATGTTAGCGTCAGGTGAAAGGATGAACACAAAGGTGCCGGCATCATATGGTGTAGTGTACGACGGCTCCTCTGACCAGATTCCTGACAACGTATCGCCTGTAACGGTACCTTGAATGTGCCCGTTGTCCCAAGTATAAGTGCCGGACACAGAATCACCTGTTTGAGTCAGTACCATGGTGCCCCAGTTAGTATCCCAAGTCCCTGTCCATCCACCGGTTGGAGATGAAGAGCAGCTAAGTGTGAAGGTGGCCTGGTTCGATAAAACCTCACTGGGCGAAAGAACGCGTAGGCGCACCCAGAAGGTACCGGAAAGACCTATCGGCCACGAGGTGCTCACCGACTGCGAGCCTGCACTTGAGAAGTAGACGCTTTCCGTCGGCTTTATTCCACCCTCGCTGTCTTCCCAGCGATAGCTAACGGTGCCGGGCCCATTCGCTATAATTACACCGTTAGAGGTGACTGTCGTGGGACAGTTGCCGCTGTAGAATGACGGATCGACACTGGCAAAAACGCTGATAATGTCAAACGACGACGATTCCTGGGAAACGAGAACGGTGGTTGTCTTTGTAGATGAGCCGGAAGAGTTAGTAGCTGTCAACGTATAGCTGGTGCTCATCGCCGGATACACCACCTTGGCTCCGGTAGAAATAACCAGACCAATGCCATTGTCTATAGTTACTAACGAGGCATTGTCCACGTCCCAGCTTAAAGTAGAAAAATCGCCGGGAGAGATACTGGAAGGACTGGCGGTAAAGTAGTTAATAACCGGAACGCCGCTTGGTGTTGGTGAGGGAGTGGGAGGTGGCGTTGGTGTTGGCGTCGTTCCCGCAACTATGACCTGGGCCGTAGCTGTAACGCTTATGCCCGTTGGGCTTGTCGCTGTCAAGGTGTAAACCGTGGTTGAGGTGGGCATAACGACTCTGCTGCCGCTAAGCGCCACGTTGCCTATCCCCTGGTCTATATTTACCGTGGTGGCTCCGGTAACGGTCCAGCTAAGAGTCGACGATCCACCGGCGGATATGGTCGCCGGACTGGCGCCGAATGAATTTATCGCCGCCGATTGAGTTGTCGTGGTGAGATTTATACCGGCTAAGTCACAGCCAGCCGTGAATAGCAATATAAGGAGAACGACGGGGATTAATTTTTTCACGCTACACCTCCTGGAAATATTTTCAGTCGAATATGGCAGTCAGGCAACGGCACCATTATACCCTAGTAAACGGTCTATGCCCATAGGACGTTTTTCCCGATTGACATATAAACACAATAGCCGTATCCTGAAAAGTACAGGCTTGTGGAGGTTCCATATGAAAAAATCAGGAATACTGTTCTTAGCATTGATTTTTATTTTGCTGGTGCCGGCCGCCTCGTGCGTGACCAGGCAGGTGCCGGTGGTGGAAACTTACCATGAAACCGAGTACAAGACGGAATACCGGACGGAGCCGTATACCGAGACGGTCAATACCGTAGTAAGCTCGAAACAGGGAACGAGTTATCTGAGTCCGGTGGTAAAGTGGTACACGGATGTGCTTATATCCGGTTTCGGAGGCCAGGGCGGTACCTATTACTACGACTACATAATTACGTCGTCGCACACCCAAAACCAGATAGAAATCGACCTATCCTCAAATACTCAGATGGAAAGCGGCACGGTCAGAGTTTATGACCTTTCCAGAACGGGAGCGATTCCGCCACGGCCGACGCCTTACAAGAAATGGTTCTACACGCCTTCAGAGGTAAACTGGCTGGAAAATCTTAATGCGGTGGTCAGCTCGGCGCCGTTGCTGGGCCAGGTTGTATTCGGTCCCGGAGCTTCCGGTAAAATTGTTTTCGACGCCAATAACATAACCGAGTTCGGCATATTTGCCACTACCTGGGATTACTATTCCGTGAGAAGCGTTAAGCTGAACTGGACCGATGAAGTAATGGGGCAAAAAACAGTGACCAGGGAAAGGCAGGTGCCGTACCAGGTTCCTGCCCAGGCTGAAAAGCAGCGGACGGTATACAAGACTGTAACTGTGCCTTTCTGGGATGCGCTTTTTGGCAGGTAGACGTTTTACCGAAATTAGCTGGCTAATGAAATTTGGGCGGTAGCCAGTTCACCCAATCGTTTTGCCGCTTTAGCCGGAATCCAATTGGTAGGTTCCCAGTTACCGTTGTGGTCCACCACGAAAACTTTATAGCAACCGTTGCGAGTGGCTATACCAATCCTGCAGCCATCGCCCAGGTCTATCATTTCCTTTGGCTGCCATTTTATTTTTTCACATTCAAGTTGGTTCACCGTAGTCCCTTGCCTTTTCTATCTTCAGTCTATCATCGCAGAAGAATAAAAGAATGATGATTAAGTACTAATTTTGGATGTCCAGTGGTACTACGTCATTTGATACTAGCGGATGATTACAGGCCTGTGTTCATTTGGTAACGGTGCCTTTTTTTATCGCACTAAATGCTGACAACTATAATAAATGAGGTGCTATAATACTGCCGGGCAGGTCGATGAAAGACAAAATAATATCGAAATTCAGGGAAATATCGACCAGAGGCAAAGTAATTCCCTTAATAAGAGAGTCGCTGACGGAGTTCGGCCATGATAACGGCACCCTGCTGGCGGCTTCCGTTTCGTTCAATCTGCTTATGTCGCTGTTTCCGCTGGCGCTGGCCGTCGTATACATCGGTGGCTCTTTTGCCCAATCTCCTTATACGCAGGAGCAGATTATAACCGGAATTGCCTATCTGCTGCCGGTGTCCCGACAGATGATCGCCAGCACCATAACCGGCGTTGCCGCCGCCCGCGGCGCCATAGGCGTCCTGGCGTTAATCGGTCTCGTCTGGGGCGGCACCTCTTTCTTCAATTCGATAAGGGCTTCCTTGAATACCGCCTGGGGCATACGCAAACCGGCGCCGCTTCTGAAAGGCCAGCTGGTCAACCTGTTAATGATGATCGGCGCTGCCACACTCCTGTTTTTGTCGGTAATGATAACGGTATTTCTGAGCACGGTGGCGGAGCAGAGTATCCAGATGCGGGGAGGCCAGATAGTGAGCGGCAGCCTGCTGGAGCGAATACTGGCTAACGTACTGGCCATCTGCCTGGCTTTTATCGTGTTCCTTCTACTTTACAGGTTCGTGCCCAGTGTCCGGCCCAAATGGAAGGATATATGGCCGGGCGCGGTGGCAGCGGCTCTTTCCTTTGAAATTACCAAAATTGTGTTTTTAGTTTATCTGAGGATGTTCAATCCCTATAATCTTGTCTACGGCTCAATAGGCGCACTTATCGCTTTTCTGATGTGGACTTATCTTTCGGCGTTGATATTCCTGTTCATCGCTAAGGTAACACACGTTAGCGTGGAGATGCGGAGCCGGGCAAAAGCTTGAAATGGCCAGACGGGACACTTTTATTCTGGAGCTCATCGGTTTTGCGGTGGGCTGCGCGGCGCTGGGAGTTTTATTCGCCTTTATTCTGGTTTTAGCGCTGCAGTACTTCGGAATAGATGTTTACCAGCACCTGTGGCTGCTGCTTATACCGCTATTCCTGGCCATCTCATTGAACATACTGGCCATCGAGCTATATAGCAGGTATAAAAGCAAGAAACGCAGACCGCAGAAAACGTAGTCGCTAACCTGTTTTTGCTGATTCTATAAACCGGGCTAAAAGAGATGAAAAACTCTCCGCAGCAGCCAGATGATGAGCAGAATAACGGCGACTATAAGTAATATATACACCAACGAGCCCAGTAGCGCGCTCAAAGGAGGGATAAGCATTCCCAACAGCCACAGGGCCAGAAGTATAAGAGCGATAATCAACAATAGACGCATAACTTCTCCTTTACCTTGAACCCCGAATCCACCCCGAGGTATCTTACCATTATACTGATATGGTATAACCCTGGCAATAACCCGTTCCCCTAAAATTATAATGTCATTCTGAGGGAACGAAGTGATCGAAGAGTCTCGAAAGTAGCAGCTAGGTTGAGATTCTTCACTGCGTTCAGAATGACAGGAGGAAATCCCTCTCAATCTCCCTTTTCTAAAGGGAGAAATTTTGCCCCTTAGAAAAAGGGGGATTAAGGGGGATTTAAGTTAATTTGACCTTTGACTTATTAACCGGTTGCAGTTCATTGGCAATAATGGACAGCGATTTGGGGCCTCGTCTCTGCACGGTGCCTTTGACCTTTAGCCAGCCCTCGCGAAACAGCACCCGGCCGCACTTTTCCTGGACGTCCTTGAATACGGTGACGTCGGCAATGCCTGTCCCGTCCTCCATTATGATATAGACCACCCTGTTGCCGTTCCGTGTCGGCGGCGTCTGGTAGCGGATGACCGACCCGGCGATGGTGACCTGTTTGCCGGTGGCTATGGCGGGCAGGTCTTTTATCCTTACAATATCTTTATCGAGCTTGATAAAATCGAAGGGATGCGCTGAAAGGTCGAGCGACAGCAGCTCGCGCTCGGCCAGCATTTTGTTTAAGACCTCGTTCTCTTCAGCGCTATCCTCTGCGGCGCGGTAAACCGGCTCCGTAATCTCGAACAGCCTGGGGCTTTTTTTGGTCCTCTGCCTCAGTGAGACGAGCCTGGGAATTTGCAGCAGCAGCTCCTTGCGGCTACCGAAGGCGTCGCAGGCGCCGACCTTTACCAGGTTCTCCAGCGACGGCTGGCTTATGTTCGTCCTCAGCACGAAATCCATCATCGATGAAAATTCGCCGGTTCTGCGTTCGTTGAGTATCGACTTAATCTCCTCGCCGGATATGCCCTTCAGCTGCTGGAAGCCTATCCTGACGGCGCCGTCCCTGGCCGTGAAGCGGTCAATGGAACTGTTGACGTCGAGCGGCAAGATGTTGACGCCGAACCTCCTGGCGTCGGCGATAAGCACCCGCGAGGGATAGTAGCCCATGGGCTGGTTGGACAGCACGGCGGCGAAGTATTCGGCGGGATAGTGGCGCTTAAGCCACAGCGTCTGGTAGGCGGTGATGGCATAGGCCACGGCATGGGCCTTGCAGAAGCCGTAGGCGGCAAAGGCAGCCAGCTGCTCGAAAACCTTTTCCGCTATATTTTTCTTCACGCCGTTGCTGATGGCGCTGGCGATAAAACCTTCCCTCATCTTGTTCATCTCCTCATCCGTCCGGTCGTGCGTCATCGCCCGCCTGAAGCCGTCGGCTTCGGCGTAGCTCAGCCCGGCCAGGTCGTGCGCCACTTTTAGCACCTGCTCCTGGTACAAGATAACGCCCAGCGTTTCATCGAGCGCGTTTTTGAGCTTCGGGTGCAGGTAAGCCACCGGCGCCGTGCCGTGCCGGCGGGGCAGGTAGTCCTTGTCCATGTTCGACTTCAGCGGGCCGGGACGTACCAGCGATATGGAGACGATGATATCTTCGAAGCAGTCGGGCAGCAGCCGCCCGGCCATCTCCCGCTGCGCCGGCGACTCGAGCTGGAAGGTGCCGACGGTCTTGCCGTCTCTGAGCATGGCGAAGGCTTCGGGGTCGTTTCTGGGTATACGGTCGATATCGATGTCGAGGCTGTGGTTCTCCCTGACGGCGGCCACGGTGTCTTCGATAACGGTGAGCGTGGGCAGCGCCAGCAGGTCTATCTTCACCAGACCCAGCCTCTCCACGTCGTCCTTGTCGTACTGGCTGATGATGTCGCCGCCGCTGG
>CAYPRI010000001.1:0-65029 GCA_964413085.1 uncultured Dehalococcoidales bacterium | reverse complement strand
AGTTCGTTTCCACACTCTTTCAGAAGCCGGGAGAAGTGAAAGAGGTGGAGCTACCAAAAGAAGGGTTATCTTTTAAAGCTGGCTTCACCGTCATTGTGGCCGGGAAAAGGATGATTTCATAGAAAAGCAGCAAACTAAAAGCCGGAAGAATAGGATTAAGGCGAGATAACATGGTCTTAGTTCAAGTACTGGTCGCTTCGTGCCATAGTACATTTCTGTATATTTCTGGTAGGGATAGGTGTTATGCTACTGGTGAAACCAATTCATTAAGCGATGTATAACGCACAGAAGAAGGGACAAAACCATGCAAATTCAGATAATTACTTTAAGTGAAAATACGGCGAACTATGGTTTTCTGGCCGAGTGGGGACTGAGCATCCTGGTTAAAGTGGATGGGATGAATATCCTGATGGACACGGGACTTAGTTCCACGGCAGCGCATAACGCCCAACTGCTGGGTATCGACCTGTCTACCATTGATAAAATAGTGTTGAGCCACGGTCATGCTGACCACACCGGCGGGTTGCGCGATGTGCTGAGACTGAAGAGGGAGGTCGAGGTAATCGCTCATCCTGATATCTGGTCCTCCAAATACACCAGACGTGACAAACAGGCAAGGGAACATTATATCGGTATTCCATTTTCACGCGAAGAACTGGAAAGCTTCGGTGCACGGTTCAAGTTGACCAAAGAGTCTGTCCGAATAAGTGAGCACACCATCACTACCGGAGAAATCCCGATGGTTTCTGGATACGAACAGGTGGAAGATAATCTCTTTGTAAGGGAAGACGGCCATTTCCGGCAGGACTTGTTAGCTGATGACCTCGCCCTTGTGATTGACGCCGAATTTGGTCTGGTTGTCATATTGGGCTGCGCACATCATGGAATCATTAACACACTGCGCCATGCCCAAAAGCTAACCGGTAAAAATTCGATCTATGCTGCCATCGGCGGGACTCACCTTATTCGGGCTTCCGAGGAAAGGCTTGAGAAAACTGTCGATGACCTTAAATATATCGGTATTAAGAAATTGGGAACATCTCATTGTACCGGCTTTCCTGCCGAGTCACGATTGTTTCAAGAGTTCGGAGAGGCGTTCTTTCTCAATAACTCAGGAACAAGGACTATCCTGCCGTAGTACGATGAATAAAGAAATGCTCGAACTTGAATTAGTCCCCACCTTGTCTCAATGTATCCAGACGGTGGCCAAAAAGCGGCATGAAGAAACTGTAAGGCGACTGCTGACATCCGAGAAGAATAATCGAAGGTTGCTCGAGACTGCTGCACTTCTAAAGAATTTCCTAGAAACTGCGAATTTCAAGAAACTTCGTGCGGAGTCTGAAGCGCTTCTTACTGAGGGGCGCAAGGTCAAGTTCGTACTGAGGTTTGATAGCGGCAATTTGACATTTGATATGCTGCGGGACTAGAATCGATTACGGTGGAGGTGCTAGATGGAAGATAGACATAAAGTGCGACGTGTAGTACCTTGTCCACTATGCAAGCAAAGATTGCCAATTGGATGGCGTGACGTTAAAATCCCGTCCCACACTAACCCTAAACATCTGTCTGGGCGATGCCCGGCATCGGGTGTGAAAATAGTTATAACATTACCATAGCCTGCATGAAATATTAATAATATCATATCCAGCGCGCACTGCCAGCAGATTTAATGGGTACTAAATATCCAAACTATCTTCAAAACAAAGTTCAGCCGCGATGAACTAAACAGGAAGAGAGGTAAAAATGTGGGATGCTTCAAAGTGTAACCTGTGCGGCGACTGCCTGGTGAAATGCCGCTATGTAAATTATGACAAGGATAAGGCTGTAGCTGAGATTAAGCTGCTAATGGAGGGCAAGGATGCCGAAATACTGAGCAAATGTACTACATGCATCGCGTGTATCGACTACTGCCCTACCGGCGCCGACCCTGCTAATCTAATATTCCAGATGCAGGAGAAGACAGGCACTGCCCCCATAGTGACAGTCGGCAAATCAGTGATTGAGGCGTTGACCACGGCACTTGAAGGAAATGGAGACTCCGGGCAGGTGATACTAGGCGACCCTGATAAGCCGGTGCTGTCGTTCGACTCCTTCCAATTCGAACAGTTCCCCGAAGGCACACTCGACAGCCAGCTATTCAAGGGTATGACGGTGATTAAAGGCTACCCATACGCAAACCTCGCCGGCAATGTACACATGGGCGGGGAAAGCTTCGTAAAAAGGTATGGCCAGCGTATTCTTGCCAATCTGGCTAAATTGGGTAAGGACATCGTTTTCATACATAATGAGGGTTTTGTCCTGCCAGCGGTCAAAGCTAAGGAGTGCGGGTTCAAAGTTGACTTCAAATACATGCACCTTTTCGAATATCTGCGCAACTATTTAAGAGACCATAAAGACAGGGTCACCAAACTTAATAAGAAGATCGCTTACCAGGCGAATTGTGCCACCAGATGGATGCATGAATATGATATCTTCTTGGAAGAGATCTTCCAGCTTGTCGGCGTGGAACGGCCACCCAGGCAATACGAACGATTGAACGCTCTCTGCTGCTCTGCCCCTATTATTTACATTAACAGAGAGCTTGCCGTTGATATACAGAAGAAGAATTTCGAGGATGCCATCGCCTGCGGTGCTGATGCCATCATAACTTCCTGTCCCATATGTGACCGAGTGCTCCGCCGTCCCAGTGCGCAGTTCGGCCTGCCAAAGATATTCATTACCGACCTGTGTCGTATTGCAATCGGTGAAAAGGCTTGGCCAGAAGACTCCAAATAGTAAAGCTATATATCTTGAGGGCGAGTTGCTCAATTTGATAGCCCAGTCTCATTTGGGCGATTATTGAGTAGCCGTATTTTGTCGTATGGCAAGTCAATTTATGTGGAGAATTTAATTTAGCTCTTTTAGTATCATTTCGACACATTTAGGAATAGCTTTCTGCACTTCAGGTGTACATTCTTCCCGGAAAGTAGTTATATCGGATACTTCAATGGCGAAGATTGTTATTTGCTGAGGCAAGTGAAGGCCCAGTTTTTTCCCGAACTCCAGGGCAGTGGGGAAGTCGATTCCATGAGCAGATGCCGTTCGTACGGCTGTGTTGAAAGCTTCCGGGGCTAACCTGTATATCTGACCTATTTTCCCGCCCTCAGTTTGAATAGCGTCAACGATAATAGCTTTATCATATCCAACTAGGAGGTCTAAAAGACTGAGACCGGCAACGCCGGTCTCAATAATTGTTATATTGGGTTGGTTTATCTTTTCTCTTAGTTTAGCGGCAACGTAGAGTCCAACCCCGTCATCGCAAAGAAGTGTGTTTCCCAGTCCTAAAATCAGTGTTTTCGTACTACTAGCCTTGTGAGAAAACTCCCTTATTGCTGTCAACGCAAATTAGCGTTTGAGCCTTTTTATTATCTCCCTCTTGCTATTGTATATGACCACTTCCATCGGTGCTTGACCCGGTAGCGTATGCGTAGCGCAGGCAAGGCAAAGGTCATAGGGTCGCCACGCCATTTCTATGCGATTAAGAAGTCCTTCGGTGATTTCCTTACCCGGTTGAATAAGTGCCCTTGCTGCTTTATTGACTGACATATTTACTGCTGCAGCGTTGTTCACTGTAGCCACGATTAGGTTAGCTTTCTTGATAATACCGTTCTCATCGGTGATGTAATGATGCGTTAGAGTACCTCTGGGCGCTTCAACAATGCCTACACCTTCATCCGGCTTGGCTGTGGGGATAGTGCGGATGTTTGGGCTAGTTATCTCAGGGTCCTTACTCAGCTCCAGTAATCTTTCGGCAGCATAGAGGAGCTCGACAAGGCGAGCCCAGTGAGTAGCCAGGGTATGATGCACCGGCTTACCGCCCAATGTAGAGTAGAACTTCTCGTAAGCTTCTTGGGCTAATGGTGTTGCCATACCATCGGAAGCATTGAGCCTTGATAGAGGGGTTGCTCTGAAAACGCCGCTATCTTTGCCGTCGACAAATCCTTTCCAGCCGACATTCTTGAGGAAGGGGAATTTCATGTAGCTCCAGGGCTCAACATGTTCGGCGACGTTGTTGAGGTATTCTCTCGGTGCGTACTTAGCAAATTCCTTTCCGTCGGGGTCCACCACTCGGACCTTGCCGTCATAGAAGTTAACCCTGTTTTTATCGTCAACCAGACCCATGTAATAAGTGCGGTGTGTGAAAGCGTCGCTGACAATCATATCGACGTATGCTTTGTTCTTGAGGACGATATCGTCGAATACTTTCAAAGATAGCTTGGCAAATTCAATGGAGTCCTTAGCTATCTGCTCGACTTCTTTTCTCTCATCTTCGTTAAGTCCCTTGCTGACTCCACCGGGCAGACCGAATACAGGATGCACGGCTCTGCCACCAAGCATATGTATGATATGGTGATTTTTCATTCGGGTGTTGATAACAGCTCCGCCTAATTCTAAGCCGACTTTAGCAATTACTCCCAGAATATTTCGCTCGGCCACGGGAGCATCCGGCCCCATGACGAAATCGGGGCCGGCTAGTATATAGAAATGAGTGGTATGGTCCGTAACATAGAAAGTGCTATAGAAGAGCTCGCGAAGCTTTTTAGCGGGGCTTGGCGGGTCAACGTGGAAAAGGTCATCTAAACATTTAGTTGATGCCATGTGGTGAGCTTCAGGACATACGCCGCAGATTCTCTGTGTAATCTGGGGCATATCCTCGGCCAGACGTCCTTCAGAGAACTTTTCAAAGCCCCTCAGTTCAGGGACTTGAAAATAGCTGTTTTTGACCTCACCGGCATCATTAAGGAAGATCTCTATCTTACCGTGGCCTTCCAGCCTGGTTATGGGATCAATTGTTATCCTTTTCATTTTATTCTCGCCCTCCTTAGTAGCGAATCAGGCAGACTGTAGCGGTAGAATGTACCTACCGGGTCTCGTATACCATCTATAATTCTCTGTATTTCCTCGGGGTCATTTGAATCAATCACAGAGGCCACTGCGCTTAGGAAGTGAGCGCCCTGATCTACTACTCCGTCCACAGGGCCGTAACAGCCGGTGCATGGCATATTGGCCTGGGGACACGGTGCCTCACAGCCGCCGCGGGTGGCGATGCCGGCGCACAGGAAACCCTGCTCCAGAAGGCATATTTCCGGTTCGGGAACCTTCTCGAAAGTCCGGTAGAACTTTTTAACCTTTTTCACGTCTCTCTTACGCGGACAATCATCACATACCGCCTTAGTATTGTGCGTAATCACGGTGCCCTTGGGCGGTAATTTGCCCGATATAAGCGCTTCTAAGGCAAGCCAGGTTGTTCTGGCTTCCGGAGGACAACCGGGGACTGTATAATCTACGTCCACTGTCTGCGCCAGAGTTTTTACCGTGTCATAGAATTCTGGAATAGTAAGTTCGCCTTCCGGAACCTTGTATTTTGTTTGTGGTAAGACCTTGTCTTTATTATCTGTTGATTGCGTTTCTAGGTAAGCTCGTTCGAAAATCAACTGGCGGTTGAACATGTTGCCCAGACCAGGAATACCTCCCCCATAGGCGCAGGCACCATAGGCAATCATTACCTTTGACTTTTCACGGAGCATCTTAGCCATATGCTCCTGTTCTGATGTTCTAACAGCTCCATTGAACAGGCAGACGTCTATACTCTTTGCTGGCATGGCTTCGACATCCTTGTATTTGGCATCGATGGCTACCGGCCAGAATACGATATCTGCAACCTCGGCCAGCTTTAGGATTTTGTCGCCAATCTGAAGCTGGGCGATTTCACAGCCGCCGCAACTTGATGCCCAGTACAGCGCTAATTTAAGTTTAGCCATGTTTCGCCTCCTTGGAGTTCTTATTAAGCGGTCCCAGAGCTCTGACCTTTTCTGTCATATCATCTACTACGGATACGAATTTGTCGCCTTCAGAAGCCGATACCCAGTCCAGTCGAACTCGTTCTTCTTCGATGCCAAGTTGCTGTAGCATCTTCTTTAAGAGGGGCATACGCCGCATTGTCTTATAGTTGCCCTCCACGTAATGGCAATCACCTGGATGGCACCCCAAAATCAAGACGCCGTCGGCTCCGAGTTCGAAGGCTTTGGCCACGAATGTAGGTTCTACCCGGCCACTGCACATTACCCTGATAATACGGACGTTTGGCGAGCATTTCATCCTGGCTGTGCCGGCCAAATCAGCACCCCTGTAGGAACACCAATTGCAACAGAAGCCTACGATTATAGGTTCGAAGTCTTTCATACCAGTACCCCCTCTATTTCTGCGATTATCTCTTCAGTTGTGAAATGCTTGTGTGTTATGGCTGCACTGGGGCAGGCGGCAACGCATGTCCCGCAACCTTTGCACAATGCCTCATTGATTCGCGAAACCTCTTCCTCTTCGATGAACGAAATGGCATTGTAAGGGCAAAGCATGTTACAAATACGACAGCCTGAGCATTTTTCTTCGTTGATAACAGCCACGGCTGCTTCCAGCTCAACGTTCCCTTTGTTGATTGTAGCCAAGACACGGGTTGCAGCCGCTGATGCCTGCACCACCGTGTCAGGTATATCCTTTGGTCCCTGACAGCAGCCTGCGATGAAGACTCCTTCAGTCATGGTTGCTACAGGGTCCAATTTAGGATGTCTCTCGATAAAGAAACCGTCGGCGCCCTGGCTGATGCCAAATTTTTGAGCAACCTGTTTAGCGTCAGCACGAGCTTCCAGACCTATGCAGAGGACGACCATGTCTACCGGAACGCGGATAACATTTCCGAGTAGGCTGTCCTCGCCAACGACAATCAATTTCCCTTTTTCCTCGTCGTTTATGGCCCTGTCTGTGACTTCAGCCGGTTTGCCTCTAATAAAAGTAACACCTTCTTTACAAAGCCTCTTATAGAATTCCTCATAACCTTTGCCAAAGCAGCGCATATCAATGTACATCTGATAGACATCTGCCTTGGTCTTTTCTTTAATTAGGTGGGAATATTTGAGAGCATACATGCAGCAGACTCGAGAACAGTATTCGTGGTAATTTTCATCACGGCTACCGACGCAATGTATTATAGCGATGCTCTTCGGCTCGGAACCGTCTTTGAGGACAATTTTGCCGCCCGTCGGTCCAACCGAGTTACAGATTCTCTCGAATTCGAGCCCGGTAACAACATTTGGGAATTTACCATAGCCGTACTTTACCATCGGAGTCGGGTCGAACGGGTCATAGCCTGTGGTGAGAATTATATTACCCACATCCACTTCAACAACTTTATCTTGCTGCTCGAAATCGATAGCTTCTCTCTCGCAGAACTTTTCGCAAGCGCGGCATTTACCTTTGAGGAAATAGGCGCAGCTTTCCTTGTCTATGACAGGAATATTAGGTACTGCTTGTGCGAATGGGGTGTAAATGGCTTTACGCTGGCTTAAGCCAAGGTCAAACTCGCTATCTGCTTTCCATGGGCATTTCTCGATGCACATGCCACATCCGTTGCATTTAGACTCGTCTACAAAGCGTGCTTTCTTTCGAATCCTGGCTTTGAAGTTGCCGATAAAACCGGAGATTTCTTCGACTTCACTGTAGGTCATCAATTCGATGTTAGGGTGTGATCCTGCCGAGGTCATTTTAGGTGTGAGAATGCAGGCCGAGCAGTCTAAGGTGGGGAAGGTTTTGTCGAATTGAATCATGTGCCCGCCGATGCTTGGCTCCCGTTCAACGAGGTAGACTTTGTGCCCCGCATCAGCAATCTCTAAAGCCGCCTGAATACCGGCGATACCACCACCGACGATTAAGGTATTGGCGTTAACCGGTACTTCTCTTGTCTCAAGCGGCTGATGATAATAGACTCGCTTTACGGCAGCACTTACCAGGGCTTTAGCTTTTTCTGTGGCCTCTCCATGGTCCTCTGTGGTCCAAGCACAGTGCTCTCTGATGTTTGCCATCTCGAACAGGTAAGGATTAATGCCAGCTTCCTGGACAGCGCGGCGAAACGTAGGTTCGTGCAGTAGTGGAGAACAAGAAGCTACTACAACTCGGTTAAGCTTTAAATTCTTGATATCGTCTTTAATCATGCTCTGTCCCGGGTCTGAGCACATAAATTTATATTCACGGGCAACCACTACCGCTGGCAGCCCTTTAACAAACTCTACTACTTGCGGGACATCAACGGTGCCAGCGATATTGGACCCGCAGTGACAGACATAGACACCTATTTTGGGCTCCGTATCCTTAAGCACTACTTTTTGTGTTGCCTTTTTAGCAGCCTTTTTTTGTGCCATTATAGTGCCTCCGAAACAAGTTCTGAAATATCCTTGACCTCTATATCCTCAGTCTTACCCATCGACAGCACGCCATCGTTGAAATTGGCCATACAATAAGGGCAGCTTACGGCCAGTGTATTTGCTCCTACATCAAGTACCTGCTCAAGTCTGAGCTCGGACAGCCGTTCTCCCTTCTTTGTTTCCATCCATAGTCTGCCGGCGCACCCACCACAACAGAGCGAATATTCACGGTTGTCTGGCATCTCAACAAACTCGAGACCGGGAATGCTGTTTAATATCTGTCTGTGTTCATCGTAGATCCCCTGGTAACGCCCCAGACAACAGGAATCGTGATAGGTTACTTTCTGTTTGAATTCCTTGGTTGGTTTTAGCCTGCCATCTTTTATAAGTTCAGCTATATATTGGGATAGATGTATCACCTCGTAATTGGCTCCGAGTTCGGGATATTCATCTTTGAAGGTGTGATAACAGTGGGGTGAGGTTACCAGTATTTTTTTAACGCCGAGTTCAGAAAAGATATCGATGTTGGTTCTGGCCAGACGTTGAAAAAGGCTTTCGGAACCTGCTTTTCGTATGCTCTCTCCGCAGCAGACCACGTTATTATCCGGAATGCCGAAGTCCACATTTGCCTTTTTCAGGATATTTACAGTAGCGACAGCAGTTTTTTTAGTGGGAGGATCGTAAGTCTGGTAGCAGCAGGGGAAGTATAGTAACTCTGTTCCCTTTGTGAATGTTTTCACTCCGAGGTCTTTTGCCCAGTCCATGCGTCTTTCCGGTGGTTCACCTAGCGGATTACCAACGGCAGAGATGTTCTTTTCCGTTACCCTCAGCGAGTGCGGCACGATGCCGGCACCCAGTTCCATGATAACGCGGCGGATAGATCGCATGATATGAGGTATTTCCACTCCACGAGGACATCGGTCGACACAGGCGTTACAGCCCACGCATTGCCAGACCTCTTCGTTCTCAAAGTCGACTACCCCGAGTTGACTTTTATGAATCAACTTACGTACCGGGAAACTTACCAACCGGTTCCAAGGGCAGACTCCTGTACATATACCACACTGATAACACGATTCAAGTGGATTACCACCGTTGCCTAATAGGATTTCTGTGGTTTCTTTAAGAGGGGTGAATACTTCCATATAAATCTTCCTTTCTACAGATTTTAGCTAAACCGCACAATGATACTATAAAAAGGCTATTCTATGCAAGATTATTATTGAGTATTTTACGGGGATAAATGACAGATTTCAGGTAATTATACTTGATGCCTTCTAGTATACATACTCAGAAGATTACAAGTAATGCTTTTAGCACGAAGAGAATTATTACAAATTGAGCGCCGATAGGAAATGTCAGCTATTTTGGTTGAAAGGTCCGAGCTTTCTCATTTGTTCAGTCATATCATTAATAATAGAAGCAAAGCGTTCACCTTCTGAGGCAGAGACCCAGTCCAGTTTGAGACGCTCTTCCTCTATGCCGAACTGTGAGAGCATTTTTTTCAGTAAAGGAATTCTCCGGGCTGCTTTTACATTACCTTCCAGGTAATGGCACTCACCGGGATGTCAGCCACAGACCAGAACTCCATCAGCCCCCAACTGAAAGGCCTTGAGGATGAACGTAGGCTCCACCCGGCCGCTGCACATGACACGAATTACTCGTACGTTAGGCGCGTATTTTTTCCTGGAAGTACCCGCCAGATCGGCTGCGGCATATGAACACCAGTTGCATAGGAATCCTATTATTTTGGGCTCGTAGCTCATACCATCACTCCTTCTAGCTCTGCCATGATTTGTTCGACGGTAAAATGTCGGCTGGTAATTGCTCCGCTTGGGCAGGCTGCAGCACAGGTTCCACAACCCTTACACAGGGCCTCATTGATAGAAGATATCTTCTTTTCTTCATCAAAGGATATGGCCGTGTAAGGACAAAGTGAAATACATGTCTTGCATCCGGAGCAGAGCTCTTCATCGATTACCGCTGTTGCTGCCTCAATTTCCACATGGCCCTTGCTTATCATAGCCATGACGCGAGCTGCAGCTGCCGATGCCTGAGCCACCGTATCAGGTATATCCTTTGGTCCCTGGCTGCAGCCGGCAACAAAAATACCATCTGTGGTTGTGGCAACGGGGTCAAGCTTGGGATGCTTTTCCATGAAGAAACCGTCACGGCTACGGCTAATTGAGAATAGCTTGGCTGTTTCAGCGGCATCAGCCCTGGGCTCCAGCGCTGTGCTAAGAACTACTAAATCCACCGGCAGGCGTCTCTGCCGTCCTATTAAGGTATCTTCACAAACCACGACCAGTCTGCCTTGCTCTTCAGGTGTTTCGGCGACATTTGTAATCTCTCCTGCACGCCCACGTATGAAGTTGACCCCTTCTTCTTGGAGACGATTATAGAATTCCTCATATCCCTTACCGAAGCAGCGCAGGTCGATGTAAAGCTGATATATTTCAGCTTCCGGAATTTTTTCTCGTATCAAGTGAGAGAACTTCAGGGAGTACATGCAGCATACTCGGGAACAATATTCGTGGTAGTTGAGGTCGCGGCTGCCGATACAGTGCAGGATGGCTACGCTTCGTGGCTGGGAACCATCTTTCAATAGTATTTTGCCGCTGGTTGGCCCTGAAGCGCTGCTCATTCTCTCGAACTGAAAGCCCGTAATCACATTATCATATCTACCATATCCGAATTGTGACATAGGAGACGGGTCAAAGGAATCGAAACCGGTGGCTACTATAATGGAACCTACATCCAAATCTACCATTTTTTCTGTCTGCTCGAAATCTATTGCTTTAGCCTCACACAATTTCTCGCAGGCACGGCATTTGCCCTTAAGGAAATAGGTGCATCGTTCTTTGTCTATGACGGGTACGTTTGGCACTGCCTGGGGGAAAGGTGTGTAGATTGCCTTCCTTTTACCGACGCCAAAATCAAATTCGCTGTCCGTTTTGATGGGACATTTATCTTGGCAGGTGCCGCAACCGGTACACTTAGCTGCATCCACAAAGCGCGGTTTTTTCCTGATTTTAACCTTGAAGTTGCCTACATACCCCGAAACACCGATGACTTCGCTATAAGTCATCATCTCGATGTTTTCGTGTGACCTCACCGAGGCCATCTTCGGTGTCAGTATTCAGGCGGAACAATCTAATGTTGGAAAGGTTTTATCCAATTGGGCCATGTGGCCGCCGATTGATGGCTCCCTCTCTACCAGATAGACTTTGTGACCTGAGTCTGCGATTTCAAGTGCCGCCTGTATGCCGGCAATACCGCCACCCACAACGAGTGTGTTAGGATTAAATGGAACCTCTTTGGTTTCCAACGGTAGGTGGTAGAAAACGCGTCGTACTGCAGCGCTTACAAGTGCCTTAGCTTTGTCAGTAGCTTTGCCTTGATCCTCATGTACCCACGAGCAATGTTCACGTATATTTGCCATCTCGAATAGATAAGGATTTAAGCCGGCACTGACTAGAGTTCGCCTGAAGGTTTGCTCATGCAATCGAGGCGAGCATGAGGCCACCACAACGCGGTCAATGCCCAGTTCTTTGATATCTTTCTTTATAAGTTCTTGGCCGGGATCTGAGCAAACAAACTTGTAGTCCCGGGCAACAGCTACAGAAGGCAGCCCTTTAGCAAACTCGGTTACCTGCTCGACGTTGACCGTGGCAGCGATATTGGCACCGCAGTGACATATATAAACACCTATTTTTGGTTCCATTCGCTCCTCCTTATTGTTGGGTTATGTATCTCGCTAATGTTTTACCTATAGGAACAATATTTTCTCGTAAACCCAGCGCTTTACTCTCAATGCCAAAAGCCATTCCCATCAGTTGTGTAAAGAATAGAATCGGTATATTGAAGTTAGTTTTGTACTTTTTGTTCACCACACTCTGGTAGGCATCTAAATTTAGGTGACAAAATGGGCACACGGTAACAATGCAATCTGCTCCGTTGCTTATAGCGTTATCTAGAAGTTTATATATAAGTCCTAAAGCAACATCTTGTTCAGATAAAATTAGGGAACCGCCACAGCAGCGGGTTTTGAGCGGATACGGCACAACCTGGGCTCCGATGCTTACCACCATCCTGTCCATTGACTCAGGATATTCGGGGTCATCGAAGTTCGGTGTCGGCCTCACTGCCTGACAGCCATAATAGGGAGCAACTTTCAGGCTGCCAAGGTCAACTTTGACCGTGGCTTTGATATCTTCACTGCTCACATCGTTGGCAAAGACATCTAGTATATGTCGCACTTTAATTGTGCCGTTATACTCCAGCCCACCTGCAGCCAGAGACTCGCTTAGTTTTTTCTTTACCTCGGGATATTCCTTAAAGTGTTGATTTGTCCGGCTGAGTATGAGATAGCAATCGCTACAGGCTGCCACCAAATCAAGCCCTCGTTTTTCAGCTAATGCCAAGTTTCGGGCACAGCAACAAAAAGCAGACAGTTCGTCAACAACTGTATAAGGGGTAGAACCGCAGCAATTCCAGTCCTCAAGCTCGATAAGCTCGATGTCTAGGAGCTTAGAAACGGCTCGCGCCGACAGGTCATATGCCTGACTATCTTCATACATACAGCAGCCTGGGAAATAACTATAATATTTCATTACTTGCCTCCCGATGAGCTAGCCATATCTTCATTTGTTTACATTCGACATTCTATATATATTTTCAGCTACTTCTATTTGGGATGTTCCTCCAGCATCGTGGCTTTGTCCAAAATAGCTTTAAACTGACTTAGTGCCTCGGGCTTTAATTTCCTACGCATATTAATAGGCATACGCCCGTGCTTGAACAGTGATAGTGCCACTGGGATGTTTTTCAATGCGCCAAATGGATTTACCCTGAGATAAAACCGGCCCATGCAGCCGAATCGCGGTATATGCCCCACATTGTATACAGTATTGCTGAACACCTTATATAGTGTGGGAGTGCGTGTTTTTGGGCTGGTTGCGTGATGACGCATGGCCAAATTTTCTAGGGCATGCATAATATATGTCGGCACGATGCCTCTGGGGCAGCGCACGGTGCACATGTAACAGGATAAGCATAGCCACATGGAGTTGCTGGATAGGACCTCGTCTCTCATGCCAGCTCGTGCCATGGCAATTAACGCGCGGGGAGTGTAGTCCATTTTATTGGCATTAGGACACGATGCCGAACAGGTACCGCATTGGATACAAAGGTTTATTTTTTCGCCGCCGGGCATGGAAGAGATTTCTTGGATGAAGTCGTTGCTGCCGTGTACCTTTATTTCCATCCTGCACCTACTTTCGCCGCAAATTATACTGCTTTTAGTATTTTATATAAAATGAACAAAAGGTCTATTTTTCTCTGGTTTTTAGGCTTAGAATCCTGTTTCCTGCCATTGAGCAAATAAAAGGATGACTCACACTCAGGTGGATTCACCCTATGTGTGGAACTGCCTTATTTTCCCCCAGCGTAAGTGTAACATACGTAAGAGGCTATTAACGTCCGTTACAATGCTTATTTTATTTTGTAGTTAAAGCTTAGCGAGTGAAGCTGGAGCACGTAATTATGCCTACCATGAATCCAATTTTTACTGCTTTTATGGGCAATTCTGCTATAATGAGCCTCGGTAGAATCGACTGTATGGACAACATCAGGATATTGATAGCAGACGATCACGCATTCGTACGTGAGGGAACACGTCGAATATTAGAACAAGAACCTGATTTAGAGGTAGTGGCGGAGGCTGGCGATGGTGAGGAAGCAGTGAAACTTTCCTGTGATTTAAAGCCGGATGTAGTGCTGGTGGATGTGGCCATGCCTCGATTGGATGGTATTGAAGCCACCCGGCGTATAAAGGCCCAATGTCCTGCCGTAGCGGTACTAGTATTGAGTGCCTATGATGATGACCAATTTATATTCGGCCTGTTGGAAGCAGGTGCTGCAGGATACCTATTGAAGAGTGTCCGTGGCCTAGAGATAGTCGATGCTATTAGAGCAGTTCATGCCGGAGAGTCGGTGCTTCATCCTTCGGTAGCTCGCAAGGTTTTAAATCGATTTGCTGGTGTTTCTGGCAAGCAGCGCGATAAGAAGTCATTAGACCTGCTTACTGAACGAGAAATGGAAGTATTAAGAATGGTAACCAAGGGTTTGAGCAATAAAGACATTGCCGACGGTCTTTGTTTAAGCGTGCGCACTATCCAGGGACACCTGGCGAACATATTTAATAAACTCAGGGTAAGCTCTAGGACCGAGGCTGTGGTACATGCTCTAAAAGAAGGTTGGGTCACTCTCGATAATATGTCTTGAGAATCTTACCACACAGCATCAGAATGTAGCTTCGTGGAATGTATAAAACCGTGTCGCGAAAAAATATATTCATAAAGATATTTTGAGACTATCTAAACGGGAAAGCAGTCATTTTCTTCAACTGGAAAGCTTGGGACGTATCTCAAGCACCATCTCACAGTCCCTTGAGTTAAAACACATTCTAAGCAGCAGTGTTGACAATGTCTCAGAGATAATGGATGTCGATGCTGCTCTAATTTTCCTTCCTAGTCAAGAGATTGGCCACCTTGCTCTTCGTGCCCACAGAGGAGTTACGAAATCATTTGTGGACAGTGTTGGAGATATTAAGTTGGAGGATATAAGACAACCGGTTACTGAAGCTGGACTCTCCGGAATTGTTGAAGACAGCTCGAATAACGTTAACCTGCCCAAAATGGCATTTGAAAACGAAGGATTACAGTCCCTGGTTTTAGTACCGCTGAAAGCTAACCGAAAGGTAACAGGGGCTCTTTGTGTTGCCACGCATAATCGGCGCCGATTTAACCAAGATGATATCGAGCTGCTATGTAACCTGGGGAATCAAATTGGCATAGCGATTGAGAATGCAATTCTGTACGATGTAGAGCGGAAAAACGTATCGAAATTGCGTCTATCTGAAAAGAGGTATCGGACTTTATTTCAGAATGCCCATGACGCGATATGGGTGCATGATATGGATGGAAATATCAGTTCCGCCAATATTGCTGCCTCCAAACTTACAGGCTATGAAGTGGAAGAATTATGCCGAATGAACGTTAAATCCTTTCTGTCCGAGGATAGCTTACACCTGGCGAAGGAAATACGAAACCGACTTCTAAACAAAAGAGCTGTCTCGCAACCTTATGAGCAGAGGTTAATTACTAAGGACAGGGTTGAAGCGATTCTAAAATTGACCACAGATGTAGTGGAGGTTAACGGCAAAGCTGTCGGATTTCAACATATTGCCAGAGATGTTACGGAAGAGAAGCATATGCAGGAAAGCTTACGTTTTTACCTTGGCCAAATTACATTGGCTCAGGAAGAAGAACGCAAACGTATTGCACGCGAGCTTCATGATGAGACGATTCAGTCGTTAGTTGTACTGGCTCGGCAGCTGGATGACATTATTTCAGTTAGTGGCGATCTGCCGTTTGACAAGAGGCGCCTGCTTGATAATTTACGTAAACAAGCTGATGACATTATGGCAAACGTAAGACGACTGAGCCAGGATCTGCGGCCCCCAACATTAGACCGGCTTGGCTTGTTACCGGCACTGGAATGGCTTGCTTCAGATCTCAGCAGGCGCTCAAAGATTAATATTGAGGTAACAATGCGAGGTGTTAGTCGACGATTTTCTCCCGAGGTAGAACTATGCCTTTTCCGTATCGCTCAAGAGTCCTTAATGAATACCTTAAGGCATTCCAGGGCGACTAATGCCGAAGTTGCTGTCGAATTCAGTGAAGAGTTGATTAGAATAACTATTAGAGACGACGGAAAGGGATTTTGTATTCCAGAGACAACTGGCGACTTGGTCAAACAGGGTAGGTTGGGTTTAGCTGGAATGCAAGAACGGGTCCAGTTAATAGGTGGCAAATTGAAGGTGAACTCCGGGCCTGACAAGGGCACAATAGTAACCATTGAGGCACCGGCTATATGAAATCAGGTAAGGTTGTAGCGTGGTAAAAGATCTCTACAACTATTTTGGCACCGCTGGGCGGATAAGTAAGACCGGTTGAAGCGATTGCTCCACAATTCGATTAGCTGTACCCCCATAGACCCATCGGCTGACCGCAGAGCGGCCGTGCGTTGCCATAGTTATTAAATCTATAGTTTCTTTTTGGCCTTCCCGTAAAATTGCCTCAGCTACGCGCCCAAGTTCACCGGGAATGACTCGCGACTTGACCTTCATTCCATCTTTTCGAAGTTTTGCTTCCATCTTTTCTAAATATTCCGAAGCCTGCTGTTTTTCTTCCGCCCACACGGCATCCCTATGTTTTTCCCACGTCGGATTGATTGGATGGTCTCCATAGGAAGGTACTAAAGGAGGCTCGCACACCAGAGTTAAAAAAATCTCGGCATCAGTGCCTTTCGTGAGCTGCTTGATGAAGTATATGGGGCTTTCAGAGAAAGGTGAGCCGTCCAGAGGAAGTAATATTTTCCCAAGCGTTACCTCAGACACCTGCGGCGCCTTAGATTTTATTAGCAGGACCTGAACGCTGGTGCCATAAAGCACCTTTCTGGCGACGCTCCCCAAAACCCATCGCTTTATTCCGGAGTATCCATGAGTCGAAATAATTATAAGGTCAATTTTGTTCTTGTCGGCGAAATTGACGATTGAATCCGCCACAATTCCATAGGCTACTGCGGACGATGCTTTGATGCCTTGGGATCGCAGTTCTTTTGTCTTCAGCTCCAGGTAAGCCTTCATGGGCCGGTCTAACTGCTCAGCGGAAGCGATACTCGAAGTGAAGAGTATGACTTCACTGTCCCTTACCTGGGCAATTGCCTTAGCGTACGGAATAGCCCTTTCCGCAAGTTCAGAACCATCAAGGGGAACAAGTAGTTTTCTGTATGCCATGGTTACTCCTTAGCTTTGACATGCCTGCAAATTATAGCTGTACATGGCCCTTAAGGCAATGTCTCAGTATTTTGTTTGGTCGAATTAACCTATGTTAAAATTCCACCAGGGCTAGTCTTGACTACCCATTTGGAAGTCGCTAGCCCTATTGGTGTTTGGAATGGACCTATCGATTCTAATTAATTTAATTGAAAACATCCCGTCGTATAGACGACTTGAAGACACATTAATAAAGCATGGGATGACCAAACTTGTAGCAGTCGATGCGGTCAGGCCTTTTCTGATAGCTGCTCTGCGTGAACGTCTAAACTTGCCCATTTTAGTGGTCTCGGCTCAGCCAGAAAATGCCAGGCGGCTTTGTGATGAGTTACAATCCTGGTCCCGCGATTTGGCGTCTCTTCACTTTTTCCCGGAAAAAGACTTCTTATTAGAGGAATCGGCATCTGATGTAGCAACCACGGTGGAAAGATTGAAGACTCTCTCAGCCCTGACTTTTTGCGATACTGATATAAAAAACCGACCATGTCCCATAATTGTCAGTTCCGCTTTGGCGGCAGCAGGGATAACTATGTTACCTGATACATTCCGGGCATCCTGTCATAGATTAGAAATTGGCATGCAAATCGACCTACTAAAGACAATGGCAAAATGGCGGGACATGGGTTATGAATTTGAAAATGTGGTGGAGATACCAGGAACGGTCAGCCGTCGTGGAGGCATAGTAGACATTTTTCCCCCGGATAGTGAGTTTCCCTCGAGAATAGAGCTTGTAGGCAACAAGGTTGAAAGCATCAGACTGTTTGGTCCATCGACACAGCGGTCGTTAAAGCTGGCACCATCTGTAAACATTGTACCGGCTAAAGAATTCCCACAAATTATCGCCAAAGGCACGATTTTGGATTATATAGGTGAAAACGCGCTTTTAGTTACAGATGACTATGATGAGCTAAAGCTGGTAATAGATAAGCTATACGCAGAAGCTGAAGAAGTTAAGCAAGCAGGGCGCGGGACAATGAAAATTTCGCCTTTGCCTGTTCTGTCCTGGTCTCAATTCGAACCGAAGATAAATCGTGTACGGAGACGTTTAATGCTTTATCCCTGGAACGTGGACAATACTGGTATGTCTTCCGTTCAGTTACCTTTATTACCGGTGCCTAGCTATGGCGGTAGGCTTGATGCCTTCTGTAAGGGATTGAAGCAGTTGCTACAAGAAGAAAATCGCATCGTTGTGGTTAGTCAGCAAACCAATCGTCTGGCAGAACTACTGCAGGAACAAGATATCACGGCCAGTTCGGTTTTGGAAATTCAACAGGTGCCACTGGTTAAATCAATTACATTAGTACACGGTTCTTTAACCGAAGGCTGGTTAATGAAGAACACACTTACCATATTTACAGATAACGAAGTTTTTGGTTTTGTAAAAAAGCGACGTTTATCAAGTAAAAGACCGGTGCGCTATCATCTATTTATTCCCGAATTAACACCTGGTGAATTCGTAGTTCACATTGATCATGGTATTGCCAGGTTCGGTGGTTTAACCAAGATAATTACCGAGGGCGTTGAGAGGGAATATCTGATTCTGGAATACGCTGCCGGTGACAGGCTTTACGTACCTACAGACCAGGTTGATTGCGTCAGCCGCTACGTTGGAGCCAGTGACAGAACACCGACTTTAAGTCGACTGGGAACTCAAGAGTGGGCCCGTACCAAGCAGCGAATCAAGGAATCTGTAACTAAAATAGCCCGAGAGTTGCTCGATCTATACGCAGCCAGAGAAGTAATACCAGGATTTGCGTATTCGCCTGATACACTGTGGCAGCAGGAACTTGAATCATCTTTCCCTTATGTGGAAACCGCGGACCAATTGGAGGCGGTTGCGGCGGTAAAGGAGGATATGGAGAAGCCGAAGCCTATGGACCGACTTGTCTGTGGAGATGTAGGTTATGGTAAGACAGAGGTGGCGCTTCGGGCTGCTTTTAAAGCGGTGATGGATGGCAAGCAGGTAGCCCTACTTGTGCCAACAACTATTTTAGCGCAGCAGCACTATGTTACCTTCCAGGAAAGACTACAGGCGTTTCCCGTGAAAGTGGAGATGTTGAGCCGATTCCGTACAGAAAAGGAGCAGGCGGATATAGTTGCCGGTATAGCAGCCGGGACTGTCGATATATGTATCGGCACACATCGTTTGCTGCAAAAAGACGTCCTGTTTAAGGACCTCGGGCTTGTCATTATTGATGAAGAGCAGCGTTTCGGAGTGGCACATAAAGAACACTTTAAAAAGCTAAGGCGAGAAATAGACGTTTTGACCTTGAGCGCCACACCAATACCCCGTACTCTGCATATGTCTCTCGCCGGAGTAAGGGATATGAGCACAATTGAGACTCCTCCTGAAGAACGCTTGCCGATAAAAACTTATGTAGGCGCTTACGATGACAGGCTGCTGCGTGAAGCTTTACTACGTGAGATTGAAAGAAACGGTCAGGTGTTTTTTGTTCATAACCGTGTCCATAGTATTTCCATGGTGAGTGGTAGGGTAAGCAGGCTTGTGCCAGAAGGTCGGATTTCAATCGCTCATGGCCGCATGCATGAGGAGGAACTGGAAAAAATAATGGCAGAGTTTATCAATCATCAAACCGATATTTTGGTTACGACAACAATTATTGAATCAGGGTTGGATATACCTAACGCCAATACGCTGGTTGTGGATCAGGCAGACAGGTTGGGGCTGACACAGCTTTATCAACTGCGAGGTCGTGTGGGTCGTGGTACCAGCAGTGCTTACGCGTATTTCTTCTATAATAGGTGGAAGCGCTTAACACCAGAGGCCCGCAAGCGTTTAAAGACTATTTCGGAGGCAACCGAGCTCGGGGCTGGATTTGCCATTGCCATGAAGGACCTCGAGATTCGCGGTGCTGGGAATCTGCTCGGCGTGGAACAAAGCGGCTATATTGCTGCAGTGGGCTTCGACCTTTACAGCCGGCTATTAAGCGAGGCTGTAGAAGAACTCAAACAAGGTGGTGCTGTAAAAAAGGAGGAGGGTATATATCCTTCAGCCATATCCGTAAACCTGCCTTTACCTGCCTTTATTTCGGAAGAATATATGCCGGACTTAACTGCCAGACTCGGTTTCTATCAGCGTCTAGCCGTAATAAAGAAGCCTCAGGAAATTGATGATATTAAGCGGGAGCTCAATGATAGATTCGGCTCACCTCCGGAAGAGCTGGCAAATCTTCTTTATATCGTCGAATTAAAGCAGCTGGCAACCGAAGCTAATATCGAGTCTATTTCCACGGAAAATAAACAGATTGTCCTTAATTTCTACCCCGGAAGGGATTTGAGCAGGCTGGCCCTGTCACCTGATACTAAAGCTGGTGTCAGAGTGGGCAGGGATAGAATAAAACTTGACATAAAGATATTAGGCAGAAGATGGGAAGATATACTTATGGAACTGGTGAGAAGTCTGTTGTCGGTACAGGCAGTTTAGGTAACACTAGTGCGGCCGTGCCAGGAATCTATATTTCTATACCGTAGTCGTGAAGACAGTCAACTAAATCCTGGACGGTAGCGATTTTTTCGATATCTTCGTCTGATATTTCCAGTTTGCGTTTCGGTGTGCTGAATTCTTGCTCCAGCGTGGTGATTAGTTCAGCCAGGTCCGAAGCGTCGACGTTCAAGTCATCAACAAACGACGCCGAAGGTACTATAAGGTCTTCGTCCACCCCGAGTTGGTCGGCGAGCATTTTCTTCAGTTTTTCCGAGATGTCTGTCATTTGTTCCCTTAAACAGAACTACGCTGGTTTAGATTTTTCAGCAGATTGCTGTTGTCTTGCTTGGTCAACATAATTTGAAGCCACAGAACCCAAAACGCCGTTTACAAATCTTTGAGAAGTGTCACTGCCGAAGCTTTTAGCGAGTTCAACCGCTTCATTAATAGCTGCTTTCACTGGAACTCTATTATCGAATAAAATCTCAAAAATGGCAAGGCGGAGGATATTCCTGTCTATAGAAGCAATTTGCTCGACTGGGAAAGCCGGAGCGAATCTTCGAATAATATCATCGATATCTTTTCTGTTCTTCAAGACTCCGTTCATCAGGCTTCTGGCGAATGCTGCTGCGTCGTCGGGAAGAGGTTTCTCATCAAGCAAGCGCGCCAGTGCCTCATCTGGTTGATGAGATGAACAGTCGAGTTCATAAAGAGCCTGCAATGCAATAATTCTAGCCTTCCGTCTAATTCCAACCATTATAATGCTCGTGTTAGCGTCAGTCTGTTAATAGAACTTTGGGGTTAAACCTGATATTGACTTAAGGGTACTAAACTAATAATAAAGCCACGGGTCAAATGCTGCAAGTAGCAAGACGATGGACAAGCTATGGTTCAGTATAGGCTATCTGCGCTAATCAGTCGCTTCAAGCGCTGTTCGCATTGTGGTACGCAGTGCTTAACCTCTTCGCCATCTGGTTATTTCACTTACCGTTTGCGCATTACTGATGTTAAAGGCCTGTGCTCCGGGGCTAATGCGTTTGATCAGCCGTGTCAGCATCTCACCTGGCCCCATTTCGAAGAAAGTGGTGACACCTCTGGCTATCATGTTCTCAACGGATTGTTGCCATTGAACAGGGCGGACAATCTGACTGACTAGTTCTTCTTTTATAGCTTCAAGGTCGGTAAGAGGCTGGGCAGTTACATTGGCCACAACGGGAACAGCTGGCTTATTGAAGGTGAATTCCGAGATGGCATTTCTGAGTCTTTCAATAGCTGGCTCCATCAAGATGGAATTAAAGGGACCGTTCACACGCAGCGGGACAATGCGGCGGGCGCCTTTTATTTGGGCTAATCTCCGGGCTTTTGTCAGGTTTTCCTGTGTACCGCTGAGCGTGACCTGGTCAGGGGCGTCAATATATGCTATTTCAACCCCCGTAGAAAAGCAGATATTCTTGAAGACCTCTATATCCAGACCGGTCATTGATACCATCCCCCCGCCTGCTCTCTGCCCGGCCTCGTTCATTAACCTGCCTCTTTCCCGAATTAACCTCGCGGCATCAACCAGGTTAAGTACACCGGAGGCCACCAAAGCCGCATATATGCCTACATCGTGTCCGGCAACGAAAGTTGGCTCAGGTATGCCGTTATTACTCACCTCTTGCGCTGCCCTCAAACAGGCTACACTGGTAGCCAAAAGTGCCGGTTGAACATTGATTGTCTGCTTAAGGTCATCTTCAGGACCCTCAAAGCATAGTCGAGATAGGGAGAAACCAAGGCTTTTATCAACTTCATCAAAAACTTCACGGGCGGAAGCATAGTGTACGTAGAGGTCTAAACCCATGCCTACTGAATGGGATTCCTGTCCTGGGAAAACGTATGCGACTTTAATTGCTTCTACCATGAATCCTCCTTAATCATTCAGCTATTTGAGACTATTTTCTATAGTTTAGCTCTTTAAGCTATTTTAAAATAATTACGGCTTGCCAGGAGACTTCTTCGAGGTCTTAATCTCAATTACTTCCCTACCGTCGTAAGTACCGCAGGTTGGGCAGGCATGGTGCGGTAATTTGGGAGTGTGGCACTGAGGGCAGTCTACCAGTTTAGGTAGGCTTAAAGCCAGGTGACTCCGCCTTTTTCCTTGTCTCGCTTTGGCATATTTTCTTTTTGGTAGCGCCATTTGGTTTATATTCTCCTTTCACCTGGGTAGCTTGGACCAGCGTGGATCTTTGGTATTTGACAGACACTGACAGGGCTCCTGGTTAAGGTCACGGCCACAAGTTGGACAAATACCAGCGCAATCTGAGCGACAGAGTGGTTTTGCGGGCAGGGTAAGCCAAGTATATTGGCGAACCGCCTCACTTAGGTCCAGAATATGGTTCTCATCAATAGTAAGGTTATCATATTGAACAGCTGAAGCTGGGCCTTCAGGTAAATAGGGAAGAGCTTCTTCTTCAAAGTCAAAGCTTACCTCGTAATTAACCGGTTTAAGGCAACGACTGCAAACAACGTTCATCAACGCAATCATTTCGCTTCTGACAATGATGCCATTTTTGGCACGGATCAAAACTACATCTCCAGCAATCGAGATTATGTCGTCTTTACCTACATATTCTTCTATGCGATAGTGACGGCTGGCTCCCGTAGGTTCTTTAAGTAATTGGGCCACATTGATTCGCATTTTTTCTATGGACATCGCAAGGTTAATTATAGGTTGAGATATATTTCAAGTCAAGATAATGCATCGTGCCAGATGAAGCCTTTTCAGCAACTTTAAGTATGGTGAAATGCAATTTGTGGTTGGAGTATAATGGCTAATTACAGGATAAACAGTGGCAAATCAAGCTCTGGATAAAACGGAACTTAAAGCTGAGATAATCAGACGGGTAGAAGAGCAGCGCCGGCAACTCATTGAACTGAGCCTTAATATACATCGTAATCCTGAGCCCGGTTTCAAGGAGGAAAAAGCTTTAAACCTGCTTACCAGTTACCTTTCAGAGAATAGTTTTCGTATTGAGAAGTGCATCGGTGGTTTAACTACCGCTTTTAAAGCCATCTACGGCAGTAGAAAACCTATAATTGCACTGCTTGCTGAGTACGACGCGCTGCCTGAAATGGGGCACGCCTGCGGGCATAACATAATCGCTGCTTCCTCAACCGGGGCTGGTGTTGCTGGCAAATTAGCCGTTGACAACTTTGGCGGTACAGTTGTCGTTTTTGGGACACCTGCCGAAGAACTGCTTGGAGGTAAGATTTTATTGGCAAAGGCGGGTGTTTTCAACGAGGTGGATGCCGCAATGATAGTACATCCAGGACTACGGGATGCTGCTACGAACCAGGCTCTGGCGTGTATTGGGATAGACGTGCAATTTTTTGGTAGGGCTGTACATGCTGCTGCTTATCCTGACAAGGGTATAAACGCACTCGAAGCTATGATTCTATCGTTTAGCGCCATAAATTCGTTGCGACAGCATATTAAAGATAGCGCACGAATTCATGGCATAATTACACACGGCGGTGACGCAGCCAACGTTGTGCCTGCACATTCTGCAGCCAGCTTCCTTATTCGCGCCGTCGATAATGCTTATCTCGAAGAATTAAAGGGCAGGGTCTTAAACTGTTTTGAAGGGGCTGCGCTGGCTACCGGCGCGCGCCTCGATTACAAATGGGCTGATGTTTTATATCAACCTATGAAAAATAATTTAGTCCTGGCAGAATTGTTTGCGCGGAATCTTGAATATTTAGGTCGTAAGGTCGAACCTCTTAATACTTACTTCGACTTCGGCAGCACAGATATGGGTAATGTCAGTCAGGTTGTGCCTGCTATTCATCCTTCCGTGGCTATAGTTCCGTCAAGCATACTGCTGCATTCCGCTGAATTTGCCGCGGCTGCAGCCTCGGAATCTGGGCATAATGGTATGATGGATGCGGCCAAGGCCCTAGCTATGACGGTCGCCGACCTGCTCGGAGATTCCCAGGTTCTTAACAGAGTAAAGGATGAATTCGAAAAGCCGTAGTAGAGGCGATGTTATCAGGCTTGCCTCCGGCCAATTATTAAAAATTTTTTGGTTTCCGGCCTGAATTACCTTTGGTTGTAACGAGCATTATTTTTGTAGAAATTATAGAATAGGCCGTACAGAACGAAAACATCAAAATGGTGATAAAATCCCAGGTTTAACGGAGGATGCCGCATGAAGGTCATTTTTCTAACTGACGTAGCCAAAGGCAGGAAGGGCGAAATAAAAGAGGTGGCTGACGGATATGCCAGAAATTATCTCTTTCCAAAGGGCATGGCTTTACCGGCCACCCCTGCAGCTGAGAAAGAAGCCAAGCTACTATTAGAAAAGAAGGTTGAGCATCAGGCTCGTCAGCAAGAAGAGCAAAGTCAAATAGCCGGTGAGCTCGAAGGCAAAGAACTGCGCTTCAAAGCCAAAGCGGGCGCTAAAGGCCGCCTTCATGGCTCTATTACCAGCGCCAATATAGCGGAAGAGCTTTCCCGGATAACCGGTCTGGAAATTGATAAGAAAAA
Organism: uncultured Dehalococcoidales bacterium; assembly: GCA_964413085.1. Classification (GTDB taxonomy): domain Bacteria; phylum Chloroflexota; class Dehalococcoidia; order GIF9; family UBA5629; genus 9FT-COMBO-48-23. The sequence goes on along the minus strand of CAYPRI010000001.1, from coordinate 39,926 downwards.
AGTTGATATGGAGCCACTGCACCAACTTGGTGAACATGAAGTGGTAGTTAACATCGGCACAGGTACTCAGGCAAAAATAAAGGTAATTATAGAAGAACAAACCTCAGATGATTAGCGAGAATTTGCCGCCTCATGATATTGAAGCCGAAAAAGCAGTCCTTGGCTCTATGCTCATTGATAGCGAGGGTATATTTAAGGTCGCCACTTTCCTGGCGCCGGAGGATTTCTTCAATCCTGAAAACCAGGCGGTATACGATGCCTGTTTTACCCTGTACGAGCGTAATGAGGGCATAAATCAAATAACCGTGGCCCGTGAGTTGGCTCAACAAGGTAAATTGGAGGAAGTTGGCGGCGCTGCATATTTAAGCCATCTGGTTTCAACTGTGCCAACGTCTCTCCATATCGAGTATTACGCACAAATAGTGTCCAGACTGGCCATAATGAGGCGTCTTATAAGCGCTGGCAGTCAAATAACAGCTATCGGTTATGAAGCCGATGCTGAGGTTGACGGTGCCCTGGGGAGGGCTGAAGATATCCTGTTTAAGGTGAGGCAACGGCGCAGTCGGCAGGATTTTGTGCCTATACGCCAGGTCCTGGGACAATATTTTGAAGAAGCCGGACCAACTGAGACTAAAGGAGAGGCAATTCCACATATTCTCACTAACTTTATTGCCGTTGATGATTTTCTTGGCGGATTACAGCGTTCTGACTTGGTCGTTTTAGCAGCGAGGCCAAGTGTAGGCAAGACCAGCCTGGCACTTAATATCGTTAGAAATACTGCTATTAATCAGCGAGCCTGTGTTGCTCTGTTTAGTCTGGAAATGTCCCGGCAGGCGGTCGTCCAGCGTCTCCTGTCCAACGAGGCCAATGTAGATTCCAGAAGTGTCCGTCTTGGGACGTATACGGAAAGAGAAGAGAGAAGGATTATGGAGGCGAGCGGCATTCTGTCAGAACTGCCGATCTACATTGACGATTCGCCGCAACTGCGTGTTGTGGAAATGAGGAGCAAGGCACGGCGTCTTCATTTCGAGCGTAACGTTGACCTGGTTGTTGTTGATTATCTACAACTGATTCAGGGAGGGGTCAGGAGTGATAGCAGGGTGCAGGAGGTCAGTGAAATAACGCGTTCTCTCAAAGCACTGGCTCGTGAGATAAACGCACCGGTGCTGGCTATCTCTCAGCTTAGCCGTGCAGTCGAGTTTCGTGCATCTCACAGACCACAACTATCCGACCTCAGGGAAAGCGGCAGCATTGAACAGGATGCAGACGTGGTAATTTTCATTTATCGAGAGGAAATGCACGTTAAGGAGGAGGACTGGAAGAAGGAGCATGACATAGAGGTTGAGCCTTATCCTAGAGGTATTGCCGATGTCATTATTGCTAAACATAGAAATGGCCCGACGGGTGAAGTTAAATTGCGATTTATTTCAAAAACGGCAAAGTTCGAAGATTTAGAATCTGAGTTAAGCGCCGCTTAAAATCACTCAAGCTAACAATCATGAACGAGAGAAAGTTCACTGGTTTTCCTTCAGGAGCCGAGGTTACTCCCGTGCCTAATCTATTCTTCACCGAGGTCATGCCGCAGATAAGCAGTACGGCAGAGCTTAAGACGGTGCTGCATATTTTCTGGCTGCTCAGCCGCAGGCGTGGCTACCCGCAGTTCATAACCGAAACCGAGTTACTGGCTGACCCGGTACTGGCTACCGGTTTAGCAGCTTCGGGTGTCACTAAAGAAGAGGCACTCCGCCAAGCGCTGCAACAGGCCGTCCAGAAAGGCATAATGTTGTCTGTAAAAATAGACAAAGCCGGGCAACCTGAGGACGTCTATTTCATTAATAACGAAGCCAGCAGAGAGGCAATCCGTAAAATCCAGCAGGGGCAAATACCTCACTTGTCTCCAGCGCCTGCTGAGAGAGATATAAAACCAACCGTGCTAAAAGACATTTTTAGCCTCTATGAACGGAATATTGGTATGCTTACACCGTTGATTGCCGAACAGCTTCAAGAGGCCGAACGTCTTTATCCGCCAGATTGGATTGAAGCTGCATTTAAGGAGGCGGCATCTTTAAATAAGCGCAACTGGAGGTATATTCTGCGCATTTTGGAACGATGGTCTATCGAAGGTAAAGGTGATGGAAAGTTTAGGGGAGATACTGAAAAGAAGACAGACCGGGAAAAGTACATCAGAGGCAAGTACGGACACATGGTCAAAGGGTGAATCAGGGGAGAGTAATTCACCTGATTCTACCTGCCCGATATGCAAGGGAGCTGGTTTCATACATCCTTTGGGTGTGTCAGGCCAGCCTGACTACAGTCAGGTCGTGCCCTGCCAGTGCAGCCGCAAGGGACTGAAAAAGGAAAAGCTTAGCCAGCTTCAACAGTTCAGTAATCTTGGGGCTCTATCTCGCCTCAGCTTCGACAACCTGGTTCCGACTGGCAGGTACGAAGATGCTGTCTTGCAACAGAATTTCAACCGAGCCTATGAAGCTGCCAAAGCTTTTGCCAGTGACCCAAAGGGGTGGTTGGTATTAGTAGGGCCGAATGGTTCTGGCAAAACACATTTAGCTTGCGCCATAGCTAATCAAAGGCTGAATCTGGGCCATCCGGTATTTTATATAGGTGCGGCCGACCTGCTGGACCACCTGCGTAGCACTTTCAGTCCCAGCAGTGAAATTGCTTACGATGAATTATTTGAGCGGGTGAGAAATACACCTCTTCTGATTCTTGACGATTTGACCATGACGGCTACAACGCCCTGGGCTAAAGGTAAATTGGAGCAGTTATTAGACTATCGTTTTAATATGCGCCTGCCTACGGTTATCACAACCGATACCTCCGTTGAAGAGTTTGACGAGAGTTTGCGGGGCCATCTAGCGGATTCTGAAATTAGCAGTATCTATGTAATTAGGGGAAAGTCAACCCTGGTGCTGGAGCATTTAGGCAGCATAGAGTTAGAGGCGTTAAGCAGGAAAGCTTTCACTAATTTTGATTATAAGTTATCTAACGTGTCGCCCGAGGAGCGACAGAGCCTGGAACAGGCTTACCGTAATGCCGTCAATTTTGCCAAGTCTCCGGAAGGTTGGTTGGTTTTCATGGGTATAAACGGCTGTGGCAAAACACATCTGGCCGCCGCCATAGCCAACTATTTACGCCGAGAAGGCAAATCGGTCCTGTTCATTGTGGTTACGGACCTGCTGGATTATCTGCGCTCGACGTTTAATCCGGAGAGCCGGGTATCATACGATGAGCTCTTCGAAAAAATAAAAAAGACCCCCGTACTCATTTTAGATGATTTTGGTGAACAGTCGGCCACTTCCTGGGCACAAGAGAAGCTGTATCAATTAATAAACTATCGTTATAATGCCAGATTGGCTACCGTAATTACCACCTGCCTGTCGTTGGATGAAATTGAAAGCCGTATCAGTTCCCGCATGGTCGATCCCAGCCTCAGCCTGGTTTTGAGAATCAATGCTCCTGATTATAGAGGCGACATAAAAGCTACCAGAGCTCGTGAAACCAAGGCCCAGCCACGTTATCCGCGGCGAAATCGCTAATCTCCCGGTATTTGTAGACCAGTCATTTTCTTGCTAAAATAACCAAAATTACCCGGGGAAGCATTGTGGTAAATTCACCAGTATTAGTGCTTAACCAAAATTATGAGCCGCTGAATATATGCAGAGTGCGCCGGGCCATAATACTGCTATTTCGCGGTAAAGCTGAGGTACTGGAAAACGGGCGCGGAAGCCTTCACTCCATGGAAGGTATCTTTGATATCCCGTCGGTGATTAGACTTGGTTATTTCATCAAGAGACCCAGACAGCAGCGGAAATTGACCAAGCTCGAGGTGTTTAATCGTGACCAGTATATTTGCCAGTACTGCGGCAGGCAAGATAAGGAATTAACTTTAGACCATGTCACGCCGCGGAGACGCGGGGGCCAGCACAGCTGGGAAAATATAGTAAGCGCCTGTATACCGTGCAACCGGCGTAAAGCTGGGAGAACACCGACTGAAGCTGGGATGCCTCTCCTCCGTCCACCAAAACCACCACGCAGTGATGGTTTCTACGTGCCATTCCAGTACTTGCGTGTCCATAGTGAGTGGCAAAAATATGTGCCTCAGTGAACCTGGGCTGTTGTCGGCTGGCTGTCACCCTCTGACTTTGGTTGCCACTTTATCTGGTTCAAAGATAGTTCTACCGTCACTCCCGTTTCCAGTTCTACGGTGACGGTCTCTTTAATCGGATTACAGCTCACAACTTTCGCATTGCCAAGCGCGGTAGACACTTCTTGCCTCAATGCCGGCATTTTTTCTTTGGTCGACCGGTATTGCTCGTATTCGTAGCCGAGACAGCAAAGTAGCCGTCCGCAGATACCTGATGTCTTCATGGGGTTGAGTGTAATATCCTGTTCCTTTGCCATTTTAATTGAGACCGGGGCGAATTCGTTCAGAAAGGTGGTACAGCAGAGTGCACAACCACATTTACCCAGGCCACCGACTAGCTTTGCCTCATCTCTGGCTCCGACCTGTCTCAGTTCGACGCGTGTCTTAAGGCTCCGGCTTAACTCGCGAACAAGCTCACGGAAATCGACTCTTTTTTCGGCACTGAAGAAAATAGTTAGGTGGCTCCCATCAAGATTATATTGAGCTGATATCGGCTTCATCGGCAGATTGAGATTTTCAATCAACTCTCGGGATTTAGCTAAGGCGTTTTTTGCCCGCTCATGCTGCCGACTGGCTCTTTCTATATCCTCGGGAAGCGCTTTGCGGATGATTGGTTTCAGAGGCTCCGTTATTTCATCGTGTATGACCTGTTTCGGAGCAATTACCACCTTACCCAGTTCATGACCGCGGCTGGTCTCAACCACGACATCATCGTCTACTTTAAGAGGAATATCTGCATCGTCATAGTAGTAGACTTTGCCAACAGACTGCAGGCGAATTCCCAATGTTTGTGACATAATTATTTAATAGGCACGGACGCAATTTCCGTTGCCTTCTCCTTTCTAGGTATATCGAGCATCAGTATCTCGAAAATTAAACGCAGGTTAGCATTTAGAGCTATTTGATTTAACGACCTTTGTAGTGAATCGATGAAATTCCTGATCTCAGACAAACTCAGCAACTCGCCCCACTGTTCAAGTACAGGTATATAATCAATATTTATGATAGATTGTTTGCACCTGCATTTAATCAGCATCACGTCACGCCACCACATCAGCCACAGTCTAATTATGTCTTCTGCCGATCTACGCTCACTACTTAGCTTCGCAGCATGTGTGAAACGTTCTTGCCAGCCTGCGGTTAGCAAGGCAATCATCTCATCAAGTCTTTGGTTTCGCTGAGATAAATAACTATTATCTGCAGAAAAGGTCAAAGCGCAACCTAAGCAGCCTTGAGATAATCGAGCGAGCAGGTCGGCTTTATGGGCGTCAACTCCGTACGATTCTGTAAGTATTTTTTCTATTTCCTTGGCCAGCATCGGCTTCAATTCCAGGCGCTGGCACCGTGATACCACGGTGGGCAGTAGTCGTGACTCTTCTGCCGTTAAAATTAGTATGATGACCTGTGGTGGCGGCTCTTCAATTGTTTTGAGTAAGCAATTTGCGGCCTCGGTAGACATATACTCAGCCCCATCAATGATGAATACCTTGTATTTACCTTCGAAAGGCGGCAGGCTGGCATTATGCTGCAGGTCCCTGATGTCATCGATACCGATCTCAACCCGTGCCTTCATGTCTGCTGAATCTCTGACCGAGTTCAAGCTGACGACTCTAATATCCGCGTGCTTGCCCTCAAAAATTCTCCTGCACGACTGGCATTCCCCGCACGGTGCGTCCTTTACTTCACAGTTCAAGGCACGGGCGATGTCGAGAGCCAGGGTCATCTTACCTATGTGCGGTGCTCCCACCAACAGGTATGCATGAGCCAGATTGCCGGCCCGGCAACTGTGTTTAATTAATGCTAAAGCTTCGGGTTGCCCAATAGTTTTCCACATATATTCTTAAGTTACGTCCAATCTCATCAGGTCCCTGTATGACTCGCGCTTTCGTATGAGGTGTGCCTTGCCGTCCTTGACCATAACAATAGCCGGCCTGGGGACCAAGTTGTAGTTACTCGACATGGGGATGGAGTAAGCACCGTTTACAGGGATGGCTATTATATCGCCTGTGGATACAGGGGCCAAAATGACGTCTCTGGCCAGAATATCGCCTGACTCGCAATATTTGCCAGCAATGGTAACCTTTGCCGACTCCTCGTGGCTGGCCTTATTGGCCACCAGAGCTTCATACCTGGCTTCGTACAGGGCAGGACGGATGTTATCTCCCATCCCCCCATCAACACAAACGTATTTCCGCACTCCCGGTATCTCTTTTGTGGAACCAACCGTATATAATGCAACACCGGCCTGCGCCACAATGGCCCTACCAGGCTCTATGATTAATTTAGGTTGGAACAAGCCGAGCTTTTTTACCAGAGCGGCAATACGGGCGGTTATAGCTTCAGCGTAAACGGCCGTGTCTGGCACCTGCTGTTCCTTGGTATACCTTACGGCGAAGCCGCCGCCACAGCTGAATTCCTTCATGATAAAACCGTGCCTGGCCTTTAAGTCCGCGGCTAGCTTAAATATCAGGTCTATGGCCGCTTCGTAGGGGGAAGTCTCAGCTATTGGCGAGCCCAGGTGACAATGAAGGCCAATAAGGTTGAGATTGGAGGCCGCAATAGCAGTGGCTGCGGCCTCCTCAGCCTGGCCGTTGGCTAGCTGAAGGCCAAACTTGCTGTCTACGATACCGGTAGTGGTATAGCGGTGAGTGTGCGGGTCGACTCCCGGATTGACACGGAGCAGTATATTTTTTCTTACACTCCTGCCTCCGGCCAGCGAATTGAGCAGTTCCAGCTCATGTAAGTTATCGACTACTATCCGACCAATCCCCCAATCCAAAGCCAGTTTTAACTCATCTGCGGTCTTATTATTTCCATGGAAATATACGCTTTCCTGGGGGAAGTTAACCGATTGTGCCAGGCTCAACTCTCCGCCTGAGACGACATCGAGTCCCAAGCTTTCTTCCATTAGGATATTAGCCAGAGTCTTGTTCAGGAATGCCTTTGAGGCGTATAGAACTGCTGTGTCTGAATAGCGCTTGGTGAACTCAACCTTGAACTCCCGGCACCGGGAACGGATGGTATCTTCATCGAAGACATAGAGAGGGGTGCCGAATTTCTTACATAGCGCAACGCAGTCGCAGCCGCCGATATGAAGGCGGTCCCGAGCGTCAACTTTCGTCGTTAATGGAAACAAGCATAGCTTGGATATATCGTCCTGGCGCATTTATATTCAACCGTTTATCTACAAACATGACTATGGGCATTATACTATTCTAGTAGCTAAACTGCCATAATGGTTAATATTGGGGGGAATTTTTAACGGTGTTAATGCAGAAGGTTACCGCTGCCACTCGGGAGTCGTGTAACCAGATACTTAAATATCAGGTTCCGACTCTGTGCCACTCGTAGCAGTCTGGGAGTTACGTTGCCTCTCCAGGTAACACTGCCATCGAGTGTTTACCCAGTTCTGCAGCTGTGAGATCTGCGTTTCTGTTATACCTTCGAACCTGCCCTGTGTTGCCAGGTATTCTTTAACCGGCTTCAGTTTGCCTTTGCTGGCCAGGGAGGCGCTGGCCGAGGTCAGACGAAATGCGCCGTCATGAATTTCATACAGCACAACCAGGCCGGTCTTTACTGCCAGCTGCCCGATTTTTACAGTGTCGCTGTAAGGATATTGCCATCCAGGAGCGCAGGGTGTAAAAACATGTATGAACCGGGTACCCTTGATATCCTTGGCCTTCCTGACTTTTTCGTACAGGTCCAGTGGATAGGAGGCATTGGCAGTGGCGATATATGGTAGGTGATGTGCCTCCATAATAGCAGCTATGTCCTTGGCGTTCTGTCTCTTACCCAGTACTGGCGTTGTTCCTGTGATGGCGCCTAAAGGAGTCGAACCTGACCGCTGATTGCCGGTATTCATATAGCCTTCGTTGTCATAGCAAATATAGATGAAATCCTCCTGCCGCTCAGCAGCCCCGCTGAGAGATTGAATGCCGATATCATGGGTGCCGCCATCTCCAGCGATACCTAGAACGGTTAAACCTTTCCTGCCCGTCGCCCTGAGTCCGGCCAGCAGTCCGGTAGCGGAGGCACCCGTGGTAGCAAACGGCGTATTGACACACGGTACGGTGACCGAACTGATAGGATACATACCATGTAGCACAGTGAGGCAACTCGCCGGCACAGTAACGATAACCTGTCCGTCCAGTGCCTTTAGTATATGGCGGTAGGCTAAAGCCAGTGCACAGCCAGGGCAGGTCCTGTTGCCCGGTAGCGCATATTCTGTCTCAGTCAGGTTGACCGCATTTATTTTCAAGATTTAACCTCATTCAGATATAACATACCCATTCCGGATACTCGGTGTTCAAAGCATCTGATTCTATTGAAGGCAGCGTGTTTCTTATGGCATCTGCGAGTTCCCTGGCTTTGACGTCTCGTCCACCCAAGCCGACAATGAAATTTCGTATTGCTGCCTTTGATTTACTTCCATATAAAGCCGCTTTTATTTCTGAGCAGGTGGCTCCCTCCGAACCGTAACTGATGTTTTTATCGAAGACTGTCACAAGTCCTGCCTTCTGGAGCGCTTTCGCTAGAGCCGCTTTAGGGAACGGCCGAAATACCCTCAAACCAAGCACTCCGACCTTATGTCCTTCATCTCTGAGCATGTCTGCGGTCATCGTGGCTTCCATGGCGAGGCTGCCCATGGCCACGATGACAATATCCGCACCATCCACACCGTCTTCCCAAAATAAACTGGAATAATCCCTGCCAAATAACTTACCGAATTCTTTTCCTGCATCGGTTATTGTCTTTGTCGAATTCTGCAATGCTTCTTGAAGTAAATATCTTAGTTCCATATATCCGTGGCAAAGAACTCCCTCAGCGTTTATCCTGGGGTCAGCCAAAGTAACCAAGTTATAATTCTTAGGATTGGCTGGGTCAAGTGTCGTGTGGGGTTTATAGGGGGGCAGAAATTTGTCCACAACTGCCTGGGACGGAATTTCAACTGGCATCTCGGTGTGCGACAGGACATATCCGTCGTAGCAGACCATAACCGGTATGTACACAGTCTCCGCAATTTTGTACGCCTGGATAATAGTATCCAGGATTTCCTGGTTGTTGCGGGCGTATAGTTGTATCCAGCCGGTGTCACGCTGGGATATGGAGTCCTGCTGATCGTTTAGTATGTTCCAGGGTGCGCCGAGTGCGCGGTTAACGCAGGCAAGCACCACTGGAAGACGTGCTCCTGCCGCCCAGTGAAGCATTTCGTGCATATAAGCTAAACCATGCGCGCTGGTGGCAGTGAAAGTTCTGGCACCGACCAGAGATGCCGAGGTGCATACTGCCATTGCGCTATGTTCGCTCTCGACCGCTATATATTCAGCCTTAAGCTCCCCCCTTTCCACAAATTCTGAGAGTTCTTCAGTGAGTGGCGTCTGGGGTGTTATGGGGTATGCGGCAATAACCTGGACACGGCTCAATCTGGCACCTTCGGCCGCTGCCTGGTTTCCATCCAGCAATCGAATACCATCTTTACTGTTTTTCTTTGCCATATTGTTAAACCATAGTTATTGCCTGAACTGGGCAAACCTGACTGCATATTCCACAACCCTTGCAGTAGTCCATATTGATCTTAATAGGTATGGTCTTTTGGATAACCGCGTCCGGACAGTACATCCAGCAAAGGAAGCATGACGGTTTCTTCTGTCTGGCTGGCGTGCATCTGCTATTGTTTATCACGGGCATCAGGCTGCGCCACTCGCCCGTCTTCCCGGCTTCACCAATAGCCGGGGACGACTCGTCGCAAATATGTTTGCAATCTCTGGTTCCCATCTTCTATATTTTTCTGTCCAGCTTGGTTATTTCGTATGTCTTTTCGATAGCGGCGACGTTAACTTCTACTGCGCTATTTGAGAATCTCTCTCTTATTACTTTTTCAATATTGGGCAGGTCTACAATTTGGGTAGCGCAAGCCAGAGCACCCAACATCGCCGTATTAACCATCGGCAGCCCGCCTACCATAAGCCCAAGTTCCCGACATATTTTGGTGGCATCGGCAGTGGCGATATTGAAGCTGCCTTTGATTTTCAGCTCCTTCGGGTGTAGATAGGAGTTAACTATTAGCCATCCTTCTTTGTTTAAGCCGCTTACTACATCCTCGTATTTAAGAAGCGATTGGTCGAGGATTACAACTGCGCTTGGATTTTCGACTTGGGAGACTACGGCTATAGGCTGTGTCGAAATGCGGGTGAGAGCGCTTACGGGTACTCCTCTTCTTTCGGCGCCAAAAGACGGCGCTGCAGTTACACCACGGTAACCTTTGAAGTGCGCAGCTTGAGCAGTTATTTTGGCTGCTGTTACAGCTCCCTGTCCACCCCGGCCGTGCCATCTAATCTCATATAGCTTTGCGGTCACAGGGAATTCTTAGGCCTTTCTGGTCAGCATTTTTTGAGGCGAACAAGGGTATATGTTAGCTCTGAAAGCAGTTGTGTGTCAAACGGATGATAACTTGGTGTGAGGTCACTACTTTCCCAAAACGATGCCGGCGGGGTCTATTTCCTGCCGTAATATTTTCAGGTCTCGGTCACTCGGTTCAGAGCTTGTTATAATAGTCGGGGGTAGCTCGATATCAAATGAACTGTTGTCTTGTACCTCATCGATACTGACTCCAGGATGCAACGAGACTAACTTGAGCCGACCAGTTTTGTCATCGAATCCGTATAAACCCAGCTGGGTGATAACTCTGTATGGTCCGGTACCCTGAGGTAGACCGGCCTTCTCCCGTGCTATTGGCCCGTTTAAGAAGCCGGGAGTGGTCAGGAAATCGAGCTTCTCCACAAATGTCCGTTTTGATTGCTTGGCGATAATAATAATAAGTTTATGAGAGAAAGAAGCCACGTCGTTGGCGCCGCCACTGCCGGGTAGCCGCGTTTTAGGGGAGTCGTGGTCGCCGATAACGGTAGTGTTGATGTTACCATACATATCCATCTGTGCTGCCCCCAGAAATCCAAAATCGATATATCCGGCCTGTGAAAGCGACATGGTATCGTGCATACTTGATGCGGAGATAGCCTTATAAAACGTCCTGGATTCACCTACGGAGACGGGTAATTCAGGCAGAAGGGGTCCCAGCCCGCCGGCTTCAAATACGATGACCAGTTTCGGAGCGTGTGTTTTTTGGGCGAGCATGGCAGCTATGATGGGGAAGCCGGTGCCAACGAAGACCGTTTTCTTGTCTTCGAGTAAGCTGGCACCTGTAAAAGCCAAGAATTCCCGGGTATTGTATCTACCTTCTGTTAGCATGGCGTGTTGGCCTCCTTGAGCATTGACATTACAGCTATTTTCGCCACGGCGCCACCATCGGCTCCTGTAGCAATTCTCTCCGTCTCAGGTAGTTTAGCTTCTTTTTACCACCGCAAAGCTCAAGATAGTCATCGAAAGAATTCACACCGAATACGTATTTATCAAAGTATTTGTCTACGCCTTCCTGAGTTTTGGACAGGGCCAGCCATTCGGCAATATGCTCCTCATCGTAATAATACATACCAGGCATTTCACATGGGTGCGAACCATAGGGAACTTTGACGACAGCGTCTGTAACCAGAAACGGAATCGCAGTTCGCCACGGCTCTCCTCTAATGGCTTCATTATTGATGATTTCTTCCGTGGTAAGTATTAGCCTTCGAGCACATCGAGAAAGTTCGAAGTCTTCCACGAGAATGGCATCTATTTGAGCATTCCCATATATATCACAGCGGTGTACATGGATAAACGCCACATCGGGATAAGCTGCCGGAATTAGATTAACCGGCTTGCCACTGAAGGGGTCCTTTACCACCTTGCAGGAGCTATAAGCACCGGTATCAGTTCCCAGCAAATTGCGGCTAGGTATGAAAGGTATACCCATCATACCGGCTAGAAATCGCCACTGATATCCGGCGTTGCTGGTTTCGGCAAGTACTTTACATTGCCCGCTTTCAACCATTCTCCGTGAGGCGGTAGATAGGCCTCTCAACTCGTGGCCGAAGCAATAGGCGACTTCGGCTTTATTCACACAGCCGGAACCGACCAGAATGTCGAAGTCGTGAACCGCGGTTTTACCGGCCATGGCCAGGTTGCGCTTCTTCTGTCGTATTATTTCATAGACAATGGCCATAGAAACTCTGACATGCCCGAAACCGCCCGAGGCGATGAAATCTCCGTCATGAACGAATCTGGATACGGCTTCGCTGACTGACATGGTTTTGTCTTTCAGTTCCCTGGACTTATTTTGGAGCACCCAGTCCCGGGCTTCGTCCGGGTCGTGCCAGCCAAGCAGTTTTCCTTTGCCCTCCTTTAATACATCCATTTGATGGTCTCCTTAGATAGATTGTTATGTTTTACTCAGTGGTGCAACCGATTCATAATTATCGTGGTTGGTTCCGCTTAAATCAAGCGAATTGATGCGGATTGGCGTAGTACTTTTGGCCAAAATACCCGATAAGATAAAGTTACGTAAGTAAATAAGACTTCTGTATACTTAGGATATCAGCTTAACGATATCATGGAACCATCGGCCGTCTTGGTCACGGTGATTAGCGTCTCGAACTTGTCCTTCATTTCTTCCAAGTGGGTAATAATGATTATCTTTTCGAAATCGTCCTGAATCGAGTTTATGGCATCGATTAATTTTTCCCTGGCCGAGCTGTCCTGGGTACCAAAGCCTTCGTCGATGATCAGTATCGGGAGGGAAGCGCCGGCTCTTCTGACCAGCAACATGGAAAGCGCGATGCGCAGGGCGAGGTCTATACGGAAGGCTTCGCCGCCGCTATACATCTCGTAGTTTCGCGTTCCCAGTTCATCAGCGATTTTAATATCCAGGGTTTCAATAGTTTCGCCTTTTTTTGTTTCCCTCTGACTTTCAAGCTTCAGCGACATCCTGTTATCAGTTATCTTAGCCAGAAGTCGATTAGCCTCCATCTCGATTTCGGGAAGCGCCTGCTCGATGAGTAGCGCCTGAATCCCTTTTTTACTAAAAGCCTCAGCCAATTCCCTGTAAATGCTTTCTTCAATTAAACTTTTTTGTAACTGCCCTGATTTCTCTCCCTTTTTCGTTTCCAGTGCAGATAGTTGCCTCAACCTTTCCTGTAGAGCCGCTATGTTATCTCTCACCGACCGCTCATTCTGGAGCAAGACCTGGAGGCCTTCTTCCGCCTTCGCTAAAGCTTCACCGAGGCTTGGAAGCGATGAAAGCTCAGTTACCAACTTCTCTTGCTTCTTCAAGTCCGCTTCCATTTTTACTTGCTGTCTGGAAATAAGCTCCTTCGCTTCGGCCAGTATAGACTTATCCAAATCGATATTTCTTATGGCCTCATCCAGTTCTCGCTTCAGATCTTCGTATTTTTGCAGTTCCAATAGCCGTTGTCTAAGCTGCTCGTGTTCTTCTTTATTGTATTCCAGCCTTTGCACCTCATTTTCCAGTTCCGCCATTGTGCGCTGCTCCATAATAGCGTAATCTTTTTTTGCCAGGCACTGCTCGAGTTCTTCCAATTTTTCTTTTTCCTGGATCATCTGCTGGCCAGCCTGTCTGGCTAGGGCAAGCTCTTTTCCAACAATACTCACTCGGCTATGTCGTTCAGCCCGCTCCCGGTTCAGGTCTGATTCCCATTCAGCTAATTCTTTCTCCAACGCCTCCAGCTTTGTCCGACTTCGGTCGATTTCCTGAGTGGTTTCTAGCTGGATTTTCTCTTTTTGCTGAAGGTCTGAGTTGAGTTTAGCCTTAAGCTGACGCCGGCCTTCTGTTCCGAGTTCGGTCAAACATAGCGGGCAGCGAACATCGTCTCCAGTCAGAAGCTTCAACATCTCATTCAAATCTGCAATTTCTTCGAGCAGTTTTATATTTGTAGATTCAAGATGGCTGATTTTAGAAGCGGCCTGCTGTATTTGCTTACGTTTTTTAGAGAGCACTTGTTCCTGCTTTGATAGTTCCAGCACTTCCTTGCGAGCCTGGGTGAGCGTTTCTTCGAGATTGGCCACAGTAGCAAATTTAACCTCATTCTGAACAAACCTGTCTTGTGTTACCTTGTGTTCGATTATGATTGCCTGTACAGCCTTTTTTATCTCATCGTCAAGATGAGCTGTACGTTCCCTCAAATTAAGTAATCGACTCAGGTTTCGATTTAATTCGTCGTCCAACTTTTTGACAGATGTCAGTTCTAAATACCTCTTTTCGATATCTAATTTTTCTACGATAGTTTTTTCGTACTGCGATATCTTAGCCTGCTGCTCCTTGGCTTTTGCCCAAAGACGCTCTAGTTCTTTTTTAGTTTCATCCAGACGATTCTCGATATCCAACAGCTGCTCCCCTTTAATTTCTAACACTGTTTTTTGGCTATTCAGGTTCTCGATTGTGGCCTCTTCGGTTTTTCGTTTATCTTCCAATTGCTTGATGTCACTCTGTATTTTGACCATCTCATCTTTAATCGTTGTTCTGTCGGCCAGTTGCAGGTCAATTTCGATAATACCACTCTGGAGTCTATCGGCTTCTGTCTTCTTATTGGCTGACCGCTCCTTGGCAATACTTTCCAGCTCCTCGTAGTGAGATAATCCAAGAATGTTGGCCAGCACCTCCTTTCGTTCTCCAGGAGCCTTGACGCTGAACTCATCTGAGTGCCCCTGCCTCAGGAAGGCGCTGTTTTTAAATGTCTCGTAGTCCAAATTAAGAATGTCGATGATTTTCTGTTGAGTTTCCTGTATTGAATTACCTGAGACTGATTTAAAAGTGCCGTTGCTGGCAATTTGAAGTTCCAGGACGGTCTGTCCCGCACGTGCCTTGCTTGGTTTTCTGGCATGTTTACGAAGAACACGGTAGCGCCGTTCGCCGGAACTAAACTCCAGTTCAACCTGCATTTCCGATTGCCCAAGGTGGATAAGTTCATCGTCACGATTTTTACCTGCCCGTGATCTTCCCCATAGTGCCCAGGTAATGGCATCGAAAAGTGCTGATTTGCCGTTGCCGTTATCACCACAAAGGCAAGCAACGTGTATGTCCTCGAAGGACAACGGAGGCACATTGTCCCTATAGCACATAAAGTTTTTTAACGTTAACCTGATTGGAACCACGGCTGGTAATTCCCGTTTAAAAATCCAGATTATCTTCTTTAGCGCCGAATTTGGCTGCCTCTTCCTTACGGGGACATATTTCCAGGAAGTCGCAGTTGAAGCAATAAATATTTGGAGTGGCAGGGTATTCCTTCTCCTGGCATATCCTGTCAACCATCTCCACCACGTAGGCAGTCGCCTGCTCGAGGCCTTCAGATGTTAACTCGATGGATTGCCATTTCCCGGCATCTAGATACAGGTAGGACGCCTTTTTAAGATAAGTGTGCTGCTTTCTGGACAGAATAAGCGCGTAGATATTTAGTTGAAGCTGATTTATTTCCGCCGGCATCTTACCCGTCTTGTAATCAATAATATGAAGGCTGCCATCGGATTCCCGGTCCACCCTGTCGATTCTACCTTTAAGCAGTATATCGCTGGTAAGTTCGACGCGGTGATTATTTTCTATCATTAACGGAGTAACAGACATGTCATGATTTTGAGCGAACCAACGCAGCTGGTTAAGCGCTTTTTCACCCCATCTTTTTTCATCCTCTTTATCATTGAATCCTTTACGGTTACGCCGCCATTTTTCTCTTAGTAAGCTTTCTAGTTTCACCAGATTACGCTCGCCAACAGGCACCACAGACAAGAAATCCTTAAGCGTGGCATGAATGTGGTCGCCCATGGTGAAATAGGGTCGTGCTTTTCGGTAAATATCTCCTAAATGGTCGATATACTGAAATTTATACTGTCTGGGGCACTGCTGAAACATATTTAAGCTAAACGCTGAAGCTTCAAACATTTTATTTTAGTAGACTCAATTAATTCGATTTCAGGCTGGCTTTATTTTATCACAATTGACGGCGTTGACAGTCGTAGGTAGAATTCTATGGAAAGTCATGTTTGAAGTTTTAACTCAGAAGCTGAGCAAGATATTCAGCGCACTGGGCAACAAAGGCAGGCTGGGCGAGAAAGACATTGATGAGGCTTTGCGCCAAATACGCCTGGCTCTACTCGAAGCCGACGTTAACTTTAAAGTCGTAAAAAGTTTTTTAGCTAACGTAAAAGATAAGGCTTTGACGGCCGAGGTACTGGAAAGCCTGACTCCAGCTCAACAAATCGTAAAAATTGTCAATGAAGAGCTTATAGCCATATTAGGGAAAGAAAGGAATTCTCTTATTGTGGCGGCTCATTCTCCCACGGTGGCAATGCTTGTTGGCTTGCAGGGTTCGGGAAAAACAACTACTGCAGCCAAATTGGCGCTACATTTTAAAAGCACTGGACAGCGCCCATTGCTGGTTGCAGCCGATACCAGGCGACCGGCTGCTATAGAACAGCTGGTGACCCTGGGCAAACAGCTTGATATTCCGGTTTCCAGTGGCGATGAGAAGACCGGGCCCTTGGCGATTTGTCGTCGTGCACTAAAACAGGCTAGTGAGATGGCATCCAACTGGGTCATTGTCGATACTCAGGGCCGATTGCATGTTGATGAAGAAATGATGAAAGAACTCGCTAAGCTGAAGGCAGAACTAAAACCATCGGAAGTTTTGCTGGTTGTTGATGCCATGACGGGTCAGGATGCTGTAAATACGGCTGAAGTATTCAATAAGACGGTGGGTTTAACCGGCCTTATATTGACGAAAATGGATGGCGATGCCAGGGGTGGGGCAGCGCTCTCAATCAAATCGGTGACAGGGGTACCGATAAAATTCATCGGGACGGGAGAGAAGGCAAACGCACTTGAACCTTTTTATCCTGATAGGATGGCTTCACGAATTTTGGGTATGGGTGACGTCCTCACTTTAATCGAGAGGGCGGAAGATGCTTTTGACAAAGAGCAGGTGAAGAAGCTCGAGAAAAAAATGCGGAAGGCCGAGCTGGATCTTGAGGATTTCCTACTTCAATTGCGGCAGATAAAGAAGATGGGATCGCTTAACCAACTCGTTGAGTTGCTCCCTGGTTTTTCCAAGCTGGCACCCGATATCCCTGAGGCCGGTAGCGAGGAACGGTTAAAGAAGATTGAATCCATAATACTTTCCATGACGGCGGAAGAACGTCGAAATCCGACGATTATCGGTGGCAGCCGTCGGAGACGCATTGCCAAGGGTAGCGGCACTTCCTCAGGTGATGTAAATCAATTGTTAAATCAGTTTTCCCAGATGAAAAAACTGGTTAAAATGGCGGCTTCCGGCAAGTTGCCGAAAAATCTGATGGGTACATTCAGGCAGTAAAAGGCTCGTCACTCCCCGGTTCGTGTGGTTCCGTTAACAGTAATCTCCTGATCCGCAATTTGAACACTAGTTATATCAAGAGGGACGCCGGCTATTTGTAGGTTCAATATGATATTTGCTACTTGTTCGGCTCTTACCTTGGCCGATTGAGGCAAAGGCAGCTTACCCAGGTTGAACTCGTCCACAACCACTTTTGGTTTACCGTCGGCAATCTCAACGCTCCCGATCATTCCAATCTTAGCATCGATTACGGGTGCATCCACCACACCATAAATCAGAAAGTTACCGTCACCAAAATTAATGAGTATCGCTTTCAATGGCAGCTCGCCCTCTGCCAGCATTTGTCTTAACTTGGAGTTGGCCTCCGATTCGGTGATCGTAAGGCTTATCTCTCTTTTTTGTCTGGCATCGAAGGCTGCCTTTATTTGAGCATCTGCCGTCTCGATCTTTTCGTCGTAGCTTTCAGCCGCATCTGCAGATAAGCTAACCGGTGTAGCTCTACCTAGAATTGCGGGAGAAAGTGTATAAAGGTACAGGCCGATGAGAAGGACAAAAATAACCAAAATGCCTATCACACCTATAGCCATGACTATTCCTTTTATCAGTCTCACTTGATTCCTCCTGGTTATATTCAGATAACTACTGAATTATTCCAGATAGTCTTTTAACTTACGGCTGCGGCTGGGATGGCGTAATTTTCTGAGCGCTTTGGCTTCTATTTGACGGATTCGTTCTCGCGTCACATTAAACTCCTTACCGACTTCTTCCAAGGTGCGAGCTCGCCCGTCCTCAAGCCCGAATCTTAGTAAAATAACTCTTCTTTCTCGGTCTGTGAGCTCGGATAGTATCTTATTTAGCTGTGCTTTTAGTAATTCTTGTGAGGCGGCATCCGCCGGTGGTGGAGTGGCCTTATCTTCAATGAAATCCCCCAGGTGACTGTCTTCCTCCTCACCTATGGGCATTTCCAGGGATATGGGCATTTGTGACAGCTTCAAGATTTCTCTCACTCTATCAGAGGATATTTCCATGCCCTTGCCTATTTCTTCATAGCTAGGTTCCCGACCGTACTCCTGAGCCAAACGACGATTTACTTTGAGTAATCTATTAATTGTCTCCACCATGTGCACCGGTATACGGATGGTACGAGCCTGATCGGCTATGGCTCGAGTAATTGCCTGTCTGATCCACCAGGTGGCATAAGTGCTAAATTTATATCCTTTTCTGTATTCAAATTTCTCGACGGCGCGTACTAATCCTATGTTTCCTTCCTGAATAAGATCAAGAAGCGGCATTCCGTGTCCCACGTACTTCTTGGCAACGCTGACAACGAGGCGTAAATTAGCTTCTGTAAGATGTCTCTCCGCTTTCCTGGCAGTTCTCTTGACTCTATTAAAGTGACTTCTAAATTGCTGACTATGTTCATGAAGCTGTGATAGTAATTTGCGACTTACGCGATTGCCGATTATGGATTCTAACTGCTTCCACGTGGTTTTATCCGACATGATTTTGTGTAATTCTGCCGGTAGCAATCGGCTTAATGTGGAAAGGACTACCAGCCCCTGCTCGACCAGAGCGGCATTTTTACGTGTGGACCTGGCAACAGCTTCTACAAGTTCTTGATTCAGGTTAGCGTCAATGGCGTCTCGTAATTTTGGATCGCTCAGGCTCTTAAAGAAACTGTCCGTAGGCGTTATCTTGAGTGCCCTTACCAGAGCTTTCACCAGTGTTCGAGTTGCCAGTAAGTGTCGGAGCATATATATTATCGTATCAACTAGGGAGGGATACTCGCCGTTACGCTCAAGATACAACTCCTCGATTCTCTCGAGGTATTTGGCTTCCTCTATTTTGCTGGCTAATGTCTTCTCATCGTCCGCGGTAAGCAGTGGAACCTTGCCTATTTCGTGAAGATACATACGAACTGGATCATCTATGGTTTCATGTTCAACCGGTTCTATTTCCAGGTCAAGCTGGCCGATATCTTCTTTTTCCTCTTTGCCTGCTGCCAGTTCATATTCAAGTTCAGGAGTTTCTTCATTCTCCCACGGAAAAGTCAGGCCGGCACTGTCCTTTGCCGTCCCGAATTTAACCAGATTACCCCGTGCAGTTTCGTCCTCAGTTGCGCTACGAGAACCCGCAGCCCGGGTGTTCTTTGCACTCGAATCATTTTTCCCCTTTTTGGGAAAGTAAGATAATAGCTCGTCTTCTGTACTAGCACCCATTACGCATCACTCTTTACCCGCCGATGCCGTTGATTTTGCTTAACGAATATCTCTTGAAGTTGTTTCGCTATTTCCAATCCTTGTTCCTCAAGTTTAGCTAATTGCGCTGCTGTTCCGCCAGTTTCCGCCTCGATAGATAGTAGCTCCTGCCTCTGTGCCTCCAGGCTCCTTAACCTTCTCTCCTGAAGACGGATAGCACAGTCTTCAATCGTTTGACGTCTGACGGACTCGTTTTCCGTTATAATTGCTGGAAACGCTCTTGACATAAGGTTATTTGCGTATTCTACAAGAGCGCTGTCCAGGCTTTGGATAAAGCCATCAACATCTTCGGAATTCTGCCACTTGCTAAATAGCTCCCGATTTTCCGTATTTTCGAAATGGTCTGGTGATAGGGCTGTGCATTCTAATTTAAGCTCAGGATATTGAAGTAATAATGCCAGACAATATTGTTCCAGGGGGCTCGATGAGGAGATTGGGGTAGAGACAGGTGCCAAAGGTCTTGTACCTGCTGTCCATCTTCGTTTCTTGTCCAAGGCTTTGAATTTCCTCATTGTATCGCTTAAAAAGTGTTCATCGACTTTCAGTAACCTGGCGAGCCTTTCCAGATAATGCGCCTGTCGAATCGGATCTTTCATCTCGTTAAGCAGTGGTAGGAGCTTCTCAACAATTGTGGACTTATCTCTAGCGCTGGTGGTATCTATTTTTGCAGCTGCGCTCTCGAAAATGAAGTCGACCATAGGTTTGGCATCGGTTATCATCTTTTGCCAGTGTTTCGTGTCGGCTATAATTACTTCGTCAGGATCTTTGCCTGAGGGTAATATCATAATCCTAACTTCGGCTTTGTGAGCGTCTTCATACTTAACCCAGCCGTAGAATGAAGGGGGTACGGGCAGCATCTTATCTACCATCTCGCCGCTCCGTGATACGGCTTCTTCTCCGGCGGCATCGGCGTCCAGAGCCAGAATTAAATTTCGGGTCAAGCTCTTGAGAATAGTAAGCTGTTTATCGGTCATGGCTGTCCCCATAGAAGCTATGACGTTTCCGTATCCGTATTGCTGGGCTATCAGGACATCCATATAGCCTTCTACTATTACAGCTTGGTTATTTTGACGGATTGTCGTTTTAGCGCGGTCTATCCCGTAAAGGCTGCCGCTCTTGTCGAAAACTAATGTTTGGGGAGAGTTGAGGTACTTAGGTAACGAATCGTCTAAAGCTCTACCGCCAAATCCCGTTACCTGGCCCTGGATGTTTCTAATAGGGAACATCAAACGGTTTCTAAATCGATCGTAATTACTGCCATCCTCTCGCTGAACCAGCAGACCAGCGGCGAGTAGCTCTTTTTCTTCATATCCTTTGTTTTTCAAGTATTGCTTGATAGTTTCCCAGCCCTCGGGAGCAAAGCCTATTTGAAAGTCTTTGATTGTCTCATTGGATAGGCCGCGTCCGCCTATATAATTCCTCGCTGCTTTTGCTGAAGAGGCATTCAGTAGCAGGTGATGATAATATCCAGCGGCAGCTTCGTTAATTTCAAATAAAATTTCGCGTTCTTTATTCTGGGACTGACGTTGTGAGCTGGTCTGGTCATCCAGGGGTACGCCTGCTTTGTTGGCTAGAAGTCGAAGCGCCTGTGGGAAGTCGACGTCCTCTTTTTTCATGACAAATGAAAAAATATCGCCTCCGGTGCCACACGCGCCAAAGCAATGCCAACTCTGACGGTCAGGGAAGACAAAGAATGAAGGATTCTTCTCGGAGTGAAATGGGCATGCCGATTTATAGTTTTTACCTGATTTCTGTAATTTCACATACTCAGAGACAACCTGAACAATGTCCAGTCTCTGCTTGACCTCGTCAATTGCACTCATTTTATTTAAAATGGAACGTTTTGAAGTTTTGATGGTTTATGATTTTTGTTTTCTCGCTTAATTTCCCTGGATGTCCTCAATGCGTATTGATCGGTCATGCCGGCAATGTAATCGGTAACCTTCCTCTCCACCGAATCATCTCTGTAAGCATATTCTGCCGGTAATTGCCTCTGGTTTTTCAGAAAGTACGAATAGAGGAGATGTATTATTCTTCTCGCTTTGGCCGTGTCCTTGCCGGCCAGGCTTGGATTATACACCTTGTCAAAGAGAAACTCACGCAGTTCATTAGTTGCCTTCAGTATATTTTCACTCATCCCAATAATCGGCCCTTTGGATCCAGTTTCCATCGAAGACAAAGAATAGCCCACGATGTCACAAACTAGCGTGTTTATCCTCTGGCTCGTGGTCTTGCCCAGTAGTTCTACTGCTGACGCCGGCAGCTCATTTTCCAGAATAACTCCCGCCCGGATCGCATCCTCAATGTCATGATTGACATAAGCAACGATATCAGCCATCTTAACCACCTGCCCCTCGACAGTCCCGACTTCGGCCCATCCTTGTCCGAGTACCTGAATTCCCCCTTTGGAATGATTGAGGATGCCGTCTCTAACCTCCCAGGTTAGATTCAGTCCTTTCCCATCTTTTTCCAGTAAATCTACGACTCTGAGGCTTTGCTCATTGTGCTTGAATCCGCCGGGATTAAGTTCGTTTAATACCTGCTCACCAATGTGGCCGAAAGGCGTATGGCCCAAATCGTGTCCTAAAGCTATCGCCTCGGTCAAATCTTCGTTGAGGTTAAGAGCCCGAGATATAGTCCGGGCAATCTGTGATACCTCCAAGGTATGTGTCAGCCTGGTCACATAATGGTCGCCCAGGGGAGCAATGAAGACCTGAGTTTTATGTTTAAGGCGGCGGAATGCGTTGGAGTAAATTATCCGGTCGCGATCCCGCTGGAAATCTGTTCGAAGTGACGAAGGCTCCTCCCACCGGAGTCTGCCACGAGTGAGCTTGCTTTTACATGCATAGGGAGAAAGCCTGTTTTCAGATTCCTCTATACGCTGCCGAATGTTTAAGTTGACCATCAAAACTAAGTTCTTGCTTTACGCCATGAGGCGAGGCTATGATTGGCCAAGTTTGGCTTCAACAGCAGCAATTATTCGTCTTGTTTCATCAATCATATCGGGGCTCACCGAAACTGAGGTGATGCCCCACTTTACCAGTTTCTCGGTTAGTTCCGGATAAACCGAAGGTGCCTGGCCGCAAATTGAGGCCGTTGTGCCTTTACTGACAGCAGCTTTAATAAGTTTTTCTAAGGCAATAAGTACCGCTTCGTTTCTTTCATCGAATTCAGGGGCTAGCTTGGGATTGTCGCGGTCTATACCCAGAATCAGCTGTGTCAGGTCGTTGGAACCGATAGATATACCATCGATACCAACATCTAAGAACTTGTCTATAAGGAAGACATTGGATGGCACCTCAGCCATCATCCACAACTTGAAATTCGGAAATTGGTACAATCCCTCGGCTACGAAGAACCTTTTTATCCGGGCTAGTTCCTCCACGAAGCGGACAAATGGGATCATCACGTATAAATTGTCGTAGGACTGGCATACCTTCTTAATCGTGTCCACCTCAAGTCTAAAAACCTCAGTTTCTCTGTTGTACCGTGAACAGCCTCTAAAGCCAATCATCGGATTTTCTTCAAAGTCCTCGTACCTGTCACCGCCCTTTAAGTTTCTATATTCATTGGTTTTGAAATCGGTTGTCCGGTAAACGACAGGCCTGGGGTAGAAGGCTTTGGTAAACGTAGAAATGCCTCTAGCCAGCATTTCCATGAATTGTTCGCCTTTACCTTCGTGTAACATGTATCGGGGATGCCCTCCAATCTGCGCAATCATAAACTCAGCTCTAAGGAGGCCAACGCCGTCTACGTGCCGGGCGGCTATACCCTCTGCCAGTTCTGGTTCCGCGAGATTTACGTAGACCCTGGTTTTAGTCTTAAGCCGTTCCGAAGAGATAGTAGCAGGTGCAGACTTTGTGGGCTCTGATACTTTACCGGAGTATACCCTGCCTTCGGAGCCATCCACCGTAATCTCCTGGCCGTCTTTAAGCGTTTTTGTGGCTACCTCCGTACCGACCACACAGGGGATGCCTAACTCTCGGCTGACAATGGCAGCATGGGCTGTCCTACCGCCTCTATCTGTAACTATGGCCGATGCCCGCTTCATTGCCGGCACGAAATCAGGAGTCGTCATTTCTGCGACCAGAACATCACCATTCTTGACCTTATCTATCTCCGAGGCCAGAGGTACAATTTTTACGGGACCAACAGCTATGCCCGGGCTAGCAGCAACGCCGGTCAATATAGCGCGGGCCTCTATCTTGGGGAGAACCTTGATGTCCAGTTTAGGTTTTAAGGTTGTAATCGGTCTGGTCTGAAGAATAAAGAGCTGCGTTCCCTGCTTTGCCCACTCGATATCTTGTGGGAACTGATAATGGTCTTCTATCATCTTCCCAAGTTTGGCCATGGCGACGATGTCTTTATCGGACAGCTTTTGCCTGTCCTGTTTGGCCGCGGGGACGGGTATTTTGACGTTTGATTCGAGGTCGCCCGAGGCTGCTTTGGGATTAATAACCAGTTGCCACTCCTGCCTGTGAACTTTCTTATCGATAATTGTTATGTCATTTTTATTTAATAAATATTGGTCAGGTGTTACGTCGCCTGACACGATGGACTCACCAAGTCCGAAGATGGCTTCTATAAGTATCTTGCTAGAATCGTTACTCAATGGCTCGACAGTGAACATAACACCGGATGCTTCCGACTGAATCATCTTCTGTACGGGCACGGCGATACCGACCTTGAAATGGTCGAAGCCCTGCTCTTGCCTGTAAAATATGGCTCTTGGTTCAAACAGGGAACCCCAGCAACCCTGTATCGCTGCCACTACATCGTCCTCTCCCTGGATATTAAGAAAAGTGCGTTGCTGTCCAGCGAAAGAAGCATCCGGTAAATCCTCAGCTGTAGCCGATGAGCGCACTGCCACCAATCCCTCACCCAGTTCGTGGTAAGCTTCCTTCATCTCCTTTACCATATCAGCAGGTATTGGCGCGTTGGAGATTTTTTCTTTTACAAGATCAGCTACCTCCTGGAGCTTCCTGCTATCGTTTACATCTAAATTTTCCAGACAGCGGCGGATTTCCTCTGTCAAGCCAGCGTCTCGCAGAAATTTAAAATATGCTCGCGCTGTTACAATGAAACCTGGAGGTACGGGGATTTGAGCATTTGCCATCTCCCCCAGATTAGCTCCTTTACCTCCGACCAGTGGGATGTCAACCTTGGTTACTTCATGGAACCAAACAATATTTTTTGTCCCTTGCTGCATACCTCTCCTTGTTTGTAGATTGGCCACGTTGTCATATTATACCAGAAAATAGTGATATTTAAGATAGGAATTGCGGTGACTTAGTCTTCATAAAAACCACTTTTTTCAGAGCCGGAAGGATTGCCCTAAACATTGAAAAGAAAAGTTATTATGTCTCCGTCCTGCACTGTATAATTCTTACCTTCGAGTCTGAGGACCCCGTGTTTCCGCGCCTCGGCTAGGCTGCCGCATTTATTGAGGTCATTGAAATTTACTACTTCTGCTCGGATAAATCCCTTCTCCATATCAGTATGGATTTTTCCTGCAGCCTTCACTGCCGATGTTCCTCTGGTAATTGTCCATGCTTTTAATTCCTCTGAGACGGTAGTAAAAAAGGAGATTAATCCCAGCAGTTGATACGAAAGTCCGATGATGCGATCGACGGCGGGTTCTACCAGCCCTAGGGCTTTTCTAAATTCTATACTATCGCTATCGCTCAACTGTGTTAGTTCCATTTCCAGCTTGCCGCAAATAGCGACCACTTCGAATAAGGAATGAGAATAGGCTGAGCGTATCTCCGCCTCCATAGTCTTATCTTGCCCGAGCTGGTTTTCTCCGATGTTAATAACGATAAGCATGGGTTTCGCGGTGAGAAACTGGTAATTAGTCAAACTTTTCATTTCTTCGTCGGTTAAGCTTTGATGCCAGATTGGGACTTCTTTTTCTAATTCCGACTTAATTCTTTGAAGTAAAGATTGCTCTTTTAGTAGCGGGTCGCGTTCTGCTTGTTTGGCTCCTTTTAATGAATCCTCCAGCCGCTTTAGCCTCCTCTCAATTATAGCCAGGTCTGAGAAAACGAGTTCCAGGTTCATTGTTGCTATATCTCGCTTGGGACTGATATCGCCCTGGATGTGCGGCACATTGTCATCGGGGAAAGAACGGACAACATGTATCAGTGCATCCGCGTTGCTTAGATAGTTCAGGAACTGACCTCCTATTCCTTCCCCTTTACCGAATTCCTTGGCTATGCCAACGATATCTACGTATTTGACTTCCGCAGGTATTACTTTTTTCGGGTGAAATATTTTTTCCAACGCCTGAAGTCTTGGTTCCGGTACCTTGGATATGCCAATATTAGGGGTGAGGCTGGTTGTGGCGAAGGTAGTAGTATCAGCTTTTCCCTTGGTTAAGACGTTAAAAATGGTTGTCTTACCGCTTTTTGGCAGACCGATGATGCAGATTTCCAAATCGGTTCCCTCACAAGCAAAATATAAGCCAGACGAGGTCAAATTGCAAGAGACCCTCAGCTTCGGCAACGAACTTGTGAGTGTTCAGTTCCATATGCTATAATGTCGAAACTTTGAACTTCGAGGGTAATGTAGGTGTCTAACTATGAACTAGTACTCATAATAAGTCCTGAGGTAACCGATGAAGAAATGCCCGATTTCATCGCTAAGGTTGGTGATTTAATTGGTAAGGTCGGCGGAACCGTAGATGAAGTCAATCAGTGGGGCAAGAGGCAGCTGGCTTATCCAATAAAGAGGTTTGCAGAAGGGAACTACGTACTCAGCAAGGTCAACCTTAAGCCCAACGTAACCAAAGACCTTGATGCCAGTTTCAGGCTTTCCGGGAAAATCCTACGTCATCTGCTCGTAAAATTAACGGACTAGGTGTAAGGAGGGGGTTATGGTGAGCTTAAATAAGATTATGCTTATCGGGAACGTTGGGACTGACCCGGAAATGCGTTTTACGGCGAATGGAAATCCGGTAACTTCTTTTCGTGTAGCAACAAGCAGAACCTATACAACTTCCGAGGGAGAACGCAGACAGGAAACAGAGTGGTTCACCATTGTAGCCTGGAAAAAGCAGGCTGAAAGCTGCAATCAGTTTCTAAATAAGGGTCAGCGAGTTTATGTTGAGGGCAGCTTACGGACTCGCTCCTGGGAGGGGCGGGATGGCCAGAAGCGTGTTACTGCGGAGGTGATAGCCAATAGAGTGCTATTTCTAGATAGACAGACTGTGGCTCCGTTGCCAGGCGAGGAAGCTCCTGTAGAAGCTCCTACAGAGGCACCAGAGGAAGAAGTCGAACCTGAAGATTTGCCATTTTAAATTGTGTTAAATATAAAAAGGAGGCTTAGATTAAATAATGGAGGAAGGTGAGGGCACCAAAGACGTAAGAGAGAAGGGGCGGCGTTTTGTTTTCAAGCCTAAAGTGTGCCCATTTTGTGCCGACAAAAGTGAAATAGATTATAAAGACGCTTTCAAGCTGCGTCGCTATATATCCGACAGAGCCAGAATTGAGCCACGCCGGAGAACGGGTGTTTGTGCCAAGCACCAACGACGATTGGCCCTGGCCATAAAAAGAGCGCGCTATTTAGCGTTGCTACCTTATACTCCCGACCACATCAGCCCAAAGAGAGTAGCGGAAACTAAAGTTTAAATTTTCTGGAGAGAATGGAGTGCCTAAAAGAACTTACCAGCCGAAGAAAAGGGCAAGAAAAAGAAAGCATGGCTTCCGGGCCAGGACTGCGACGTCCGGAGGACTGAAGGTCTTAAAATCAAGGCGGCTTAAGGGGCGGTGGCGATTGACGCCAGTTTAGCGGTATGACAAAGAGATGGGCTTTGACTAAAAGAGCCCAGTATTTAGCTGTTTATAAATCAGGTAGGGCATGGGTAGATAATCGTCTTGTTATGAAAGCATTGCCCAACGAATGCGAATATAGCCGTTATGGCTTTTCTATCACCAAGAATATCGGTAAGGCAGTTGTGCGCAATCGGATTAAGCGATTGCTGAAAGAAATTTGCCGCATATTACCTGTTAAACCCGGCTGGGATATTGTATTAATTGCACGATCCGAAGCGGTTAATGCCGATTATCACGAACTTAAGAAATCTGTAGAAATGCTCTTACGTAGAGCTAATTTGATGAATAAAGATGAAGCAGTTTGCGCTGGAATTAATTAAGCTGTATCAATCCACGATATCACAGGTTCTACCACCTGCCTGTCGATTTCAACCTACCTGTTCCCATTATGCCTATGAGGCAATTCAGAAATATGGTATCGTAAAAGGGGGTATGCTCGCAGCTAAACGTATTGGGCGTTGTCATCCCTGGTCCGCAGGTGGATTGGACCCGGTACCATGATAACTGAACGTGTTGATATGAATTTGGTGATTAAATTTTTTGGAAAAAACAAGAGACTCCTAAAGCTTGTACCGTGTCTTCTTATTTTGAGCCTGCTGGTTGTTGGCTGTGCTGGCCCGACTTTTCAGGGATGGTCAGGTTTTGCCGAACGTGATGGGATCCTTTACTTCGGAGGCATAAATGGTGAGGTTTATGCCATCGATATTGCAGCCCGAGGTCAAAATGCGACCTTCCCCGGCCCCAAGGAGTGGGTGTTTACACTTCCTCGCACGGGAACTCCGGGTACGATATGTGGCCCGGCCTGTGCACCAGCAGCGCCAGTAGGAAGTATTTATGCGACGCCGGTGATAACCGGTGACCTGCTCTGTGTCGGTATTTACTCAGGAGACACTGGGAGGCTGGTGGCCTTAAATAGATTAGCTCCAGGCTATAATGAAGGTGTTCCACAACGCTCCAAAGGCGAATGGATGTATCCAAGCGGTGCCAATAAAATGGGCGCGATTGTGGGCAGTCCTGTGGTGATTGGCAACACGCTGTTTGTTGGTAGTTCCGACGGCAAACTCTATGCTATAGACGCAGTCTATGGCGAGAAAAAATGGGATTTTAACACAGGCGGAAAAATATGGACTTCACCTGTGGTTGATGGTGATGTTGTTTATATCAGTAACTACGAGAAAAAGCTTTTTGCTGTATCGAGCACCGACGGGAGCCAGATTTGGAGTACAGAATTACAGGCTAGCATTGCTTCATCGCCAGCGCTTTCGCCTGACAGTATTTTTGTTGGCGCTTTTAACAATCATTTGTACGCAATCGACCGAACGACCGGTAAGGAGAGATGGAATTTTGAGGGGGGTAACTGGTTCTGGTCGACTCCAGTGGTTAAGGATGATACAGTTTATGCGGGCTGTTTGGATGATAAAGTATATGCGATAAGCGCAAATACCGGTGAACAGAAGTGGCAATTTACTGCCAACGGACCAATTGTATCAACACCCGTACTGGCAGATAATCTTTTGGCGGTAGCTTCAGAAATCGGTGATATATACGTTATTGACGCTGATAACGGAGAACTCGTCCGATCTATTCATTTGGGTTATCAATCGAGGGCTCCCCTCTTGGCTGATGGCGATACTGTTTTCGTGCACACTGGCAACTTCTGTGTATACAGCATAAATGTGAAAACAGGAGAGAAAACCTGGGAATTCTGTTATTCGACCATCGAGTAAAGTAAGTTATGACTGCTATTTGGAATACTATAATCCTTGAGCCGGTGCTCAATAGTCTGATTGCACTGACCAATTTGCTGGGCGGCAGCTTCGGATTATCGATTATCGTGCTTACGGTTGTTGTGCGTTTGATACTATTCCCACTTACTGTACGACAAACTAAATCGACTATGGCAATGCAGACGTTGCAGCCAAAGATTCAAGAGCTACAGAAGAAATATGCCAAGAACCAGCAGAAACTGCAGCAAGAAATGATGAAGATATATCGTGAGGCCGGGATTAATCCTCTGGGTTGTATCTGGCCTTTGCTGATACAATTACCTATATGGATAGCTCTGTATCAGTCCATCATGCAAGCGTTGGGCGCTACCCCCGAGAGCTTATTGAATTTATCACAGCACCTATATTCCTGGGCAGCAATTGGCCACACCATACCGTTGAATGACCAGTTTCTGTGGTTGCATCTGTCCAAACCGGATCCAAATCTGATACTGGCCATATTGGTTGGCGGTACCATGTGGGTGCAGCAGAAGATGGTGACGCCGCCGGCTACCGACCCTAGGCAGAGGCAAATGACCAGTCTTACTACGACGATGATGCCACTTATGTTTGGATTATTTACCCTGTCTTTCCCCAGTGGTCTGGCTTTATACTGGGTGGTTTCAAATATTATTGGGATTGTAATCCAGTATTTTATTGGGCATGGCTGGGGCTATCTTAGAACTCCATCGGCCCCTAAACCTGTAACAGCGCCGGCACCAGTTCAAAAAGAACTGCCACCTCAAAAAGCACCTACAGCACAGCCATCGAAGATGCTGCAACAGGCTACGGAAGAATCGAAGTCTATAAAGAAAGCGTCAGAAGAGAAGAAGCGAGGTTGGTTCGGAAGATGAAAGAGTTGGAAGTAACCGGAAAAACTGTTGATGAAGCGATTCAGATGGCACTGGAGCAATTGGGTGTCAGCGAGGATAAGGTGGAAGTAACGGTGTTGAAAAAAGGCAGGTCGGGGGTCCTTGGTATGGGTGTCGAGGAAGCTAAAATTAAAGTCAGATTGAAAATGGAAGACGGGGAAAAAGTTAATGCGGTAGAGGTGGCCCGGGAAGTTTTGGAGACTCTAATTAATATGATGAAGCTGACGGCAGAAGT
Source organism: uncultured Dehalococcoidales bacterium (assembly GCA_964413085.1). Taxonomy (GTDB): domain Bacteria; phylum Chloroflexota; class Dehalococcoidia; order GIF9; family UBA5629; genus 9FT-COMBO-48-23. The sequence goes on along the minus strand of CAYPRI010000001.1, from coordinate 9,548 downwards.
CTCTGTGGTTCAGGGAAATGCAGGTGAACTACCAGTGGCACTAAATATCGAAGGCGAGGACCTTGGCGTACTAATTGGTCGCCGTGGTCAAACCCTGGCATCGCTTCAGTACGTCATAAGGTTGATAGTTGCTGAGAAATTAAAGGTCTGGGTACCGATCAACATAGATATAGCCGGGTATAAGAAACGCCGGTACGAATCATTGCGGAATCTAGCCCTGCGCCTGGCGGATCAGGTCAAGAGGAACCGGCGTTTGATTATGCTTGAACCCATGCCCGCAGACGAGCGGCGCATTATTCATTTAACGTTAACTGATCATCCGGATGTTATTACACAAAGCATGGGCGAAGGTGAGATGCGGAAAGTTGCCATTCTATTAAAGAAACACTAAGCATGTTCCAACCGGTAGACGCTAAAGTTAATTTTCCCGAGTTAGAAAAGACCGTCCTCGATTTCTGGAAAACACACCAAATCTTCCATAAAAGCCTTAAGAATCGGCTCGGCCGTCCGCAGTTTACGTTTTACGAGGGTCCACCTACAGCTAACGGCAGTCCTGGTATTCATCATGTACTGTCACGCGTATTTAAAGATGTCATCCCCAGATACAAAACGATGAAAAACTACTATGTTCCTCGTAAGGCAGGTTGGGACACGCACGGGCTTCCTGTAGAGCTGGAAATTGAAAAGAGGTTGGGTTTTACCGCCAAGGGACAGATCGAAAAATACGGCATAGCCAAATTTAACGCACTGTGCCGTGAGAGTGTTTTCAGCTATCTTAAGGAATGGGACTCTATGACGGAACGGATAGCATTCTGGCTTGACTTGGAACATGCCTACAAGACTCTGGACAATACTTACATCGAGTCCTGCTGGTGGGCGTTGAAGCAACTCTGGGATAAAAACTTAATATATCAGGGTTATAGAGTCACACCGCATTGCCCGCGATGCGGAACGTCTTTAAGCTCACACGAGGTGGCTCTGGGCTACAGGGATGATGCCGAAGATCCCTCGGTTTACATAAAGTTTAAAGTTGTTCCTGGTTCGATTCATGGTTTAAAGAGTTTTATGGCCATCCATCCGGCGGATAAACCAGTATTTTTATTAGCCTGGACGACCACGCCATGGACGTTACCTGGAAATACTGCTCTGGCTGTGGCTCCGGATGCTCAGTACAGCATAATGGAAGGCGATGATGACTACCTTATTTTAGCCACAGCACTGGCAGAAAAGGTTGGTCTGGAGGGATGTGAATCGAAAACTATTGTACCCGGCAAGGAACTGGTAGGGCTGCGGTACGAGCCGTTATATAATCCGCACAGGTTCAGTGTTGAAAGAAGGCGGTTTGGTGCTCGTGCCGCGGATGAAAATCTCTCCTATGAAATGTTGACCTTGGAACCAGCGGACGAAAATCTGACATACCGCGTAATCTCAGGGGATTTTGTATCTATGGAAGAGGGTACGGGTATCGTCCATATCGCACCTGCCTTTGGTGAAATCGATTTCGAGGCCGGGAAAAACGAAGGTTTGGATTTTGTACAGCCCATAGACCTGGATGGGAAAGTAACCGGGACTTTTTCTTTTGCCGGCAAGTTTGTTAAGGATGCTGACCCTCTTGTTCTGGAAGATCTAAAAGAGAGGGGCCTTCTGTATCGAAGTGGAAAAATTGTTCATACCTACCCCTTTTGCTGGCGCTGTGAGGCACCTCTTCTCTATTACGCGAAAAGAACCTGGTATATAAGGACATCTGTCAAGAAAGAGGCGCTTCTTTCGGGAAATGATGAGATCAGCTGGTACCCGGCGCACATAAAATACGGTCGATTCGGCAATTGGTTGGAGAACAACGTCGATTGGGCTTTCTCCAGGGAGCGTTACTGGGGAACTCCGCTTAATATATGGCATTGCTCAAAATGCGGTAATTATGAATGTGTTGGCAGCATTGACGAGCTGAAACAAAAACCGGATGTTATGGGCATGGTAGAACCGCTGGACCTGCACCGGCCTTATGCAGACGGAATTACTTTTTCCTGCAATAAATGCAAAGGTAAGATGGTTCGGCAAACAGAAGTAATCGACTGCTGGTTCGACTCAGGTGCCATGCCTTTCGCGCAATGGCATTATCCGTTCGAAAATCAGGACACCTTTAAACGTAGCTTTCCGGCGGACTTTATATCTGAAGCGGTTGACCAGACACGAGGATGGTTTTATAGCCTGCATGCTATATCGACTTTACTTTTTGAACAGTCCTGCTTTAAAAATGTAATCTGCCTGGGACATATTCTGGATGCCGAGGGCGAGAAGATGAGCAAAGCTAAGGGGAATGTGGTCGACCCGTGGTCCATTATTAACAAATACGGCGCTGATGCTTTGAGATGGTATCTATTCACATCAGCGCCCGCCGGCAATGTCCGACGTTTTTCCGGAGAGGCCGTAGGCGAAGTATTACGCAATCTACTGCTTACCTTATGGAATATATATTCATTTTTTGTTGTCTACGCAAACATAGACCAGTTCAACCCGAAATCGGCTGGTAAGCTATCGCTTTCCGATTTAGACAGGTGGGTGCTTTCCAGGCTTAATCAACTGGTGGCCGATGTAGATGTAGCGCTGGAAAATTATGACCCTACCCTGGCCGGCCGAAAGCTTGAAGTATTTATTGACGAGCTTTCTAATTGGTACGTGAGACGTAGCCGTCGACGTTTTTGGAAAAGCCAGAGCGATGCTGACAAGCTGGCAGCGTATTCAACTTTGTACCAATGTCTGGTTACCCTGTCAAAATTGCTAGCCCCTTTTATGCCTTTTGTTGCCGAAGAGATTTATGGCAATCTGGTTGGGTCAGTCGAAACCGAAGCCGTGGAAAGCGTACATTTAACGGATTTCCCTGTTTCAGATCCCGCTCAAATAGACGAGAAACTTGTCGAAGCTACTAATGCCGTTATGACCGTTTGCAGTCTTGGTCGCGCTGCCAGAGCTAAAGCAAATATAAAAGTGAGGCAGCCTTTGGCCAAGGCATTGGTCAAGGTCAGGTCAGCGAGTGAAATAAAAGCGCTGAAAAAACTAAATCATCAGATATTGGACGAACTCAACGTGAAAGAGGTTGATTTCCAGGGAGCTTTAGAAAGCACTGACAGACCAGGTTATGTTTCTGCAACTGAAGGCGATTATGCAGTGGCTGTGGCAACCGAGTTATCTCCTGAATTGGAAGCTGAGGGCATAGCCCGTGAGCTGGTGAGGCGAGTGCAGACTATGCGACGTTCAGCTGGTCTGGATATAACTGACCACATAGTTACCTATTATCAAGGCGGAGATGCACTGGAGCGGGTCGTAGCAATGTTTGCCGACTATATCAAGCAAGAAACTTTGACGCTGGAGTTGGTTTCCGCTGAGTCCCCGGACGGCAGTTATACTGAGAAGTTTCGTATTTCCGGTTACAATATATCCCTCGGTATCAAGAAGGCGGGTTAAGGTGCCAGCATGTGCGGCCGTCCACCACCTTTTTAGCTACCTGGAGCAGGGCTTTGGATTAAACGGGCGGTGATTGTCTTAGTGATATTGCCCCTGACAAAAGTTATAGATACCTCATCACCAATATTAGAGTCGTGAATGGCATTTATTAATTCTTCTGCTGTAGTAACGTCCTTGCCCTTGAATTTAGTGATAACATCAAGCTCCTGTAGGCCGGCCTCGGCTGCTGGCGAGCCCGGTCTCACGTAAGCTACAACTACACCCTTATCAACGGGCAAGTGGTTAATCATAGCCACATACTGGTCGACGGTGTACAGAGTGACTCCAAGCCAGGGACGGACTATGAAGCCCTGCGTGATTAGTTGTTCGATAATTGGTAATGCCGTTTTGCTGCTTATAGCATAGCCCAAACCTTCAACTCCAACTGCAGCTACTTTGGCACTTGTAATTCCGATGACCTCACCTTTCATATTAACCAGAGGGCCACCGCTATTACCAGGGTTGATAGCTGCCGACGTTTCTATTAAGTCGTCCAGAGTCTGTCCCTGTTCTACGTCGAGAGACACCTTCAGACCGCTTACTGTACCTTCCTTTGCCCTAATTCCTTCACCCAAAGGATTGCCCAGGGCTACTACCCAGTCCCCAACTCTTAGCTTGGTCGAGTCACCGATACCGGCGGCCGGCAAGTCTGTAGCGTTGATTTTAATAACGGCCAGATCTGTTAAAGCGTCTGTATGTATGTTGTTGGGATTCGCCTCGAATGTCCTGCCGTCGCTGAGTTCGACGGTGACCTTTTTTGCTCCCTCAACAACATGGTTATTGGTCACTATAATGCCGTCTTTGTCTACAATCCAGCCCGAGCCGGCTCCTTTCTGAGTCAACGGTGTGTGAAATATGTCCAGCGTAACTACCTCGGTATTTATGGCAACTACCGACGGATAGACCTTTTCTACCACATCGGCAATGCTGGGTAATAGAAGTGCTTCGGTCTGTGGTTGGGGTGGTAACCACCCTGTATCTAGTGGCTGCTTGGGTGTGGTTGTTGCCGGCGCCTGATTTTGTGGAAGTGTCGGCACCGTCCTCGGTACCGTAATAATGCAGCTCGCCATGATTAATACTAAGCACAATAGTAAGAAAACTATAAAAACTCGTTTCATTTTCCCTTCCTGATTAAAGTGCGGGAATTTTAGCACAAACGTTATCTGTCAACAAGAAATCTTTGCCTCCTGAGACTTGGCACATAGTTAATGTATGATATACTGATGAGACGAATACATTGTCGCTGAATTTACCATTAGCAATTTTCTTTTCTGGCCGGAGTCACGCAAATGGAAATACGAATACTGGGTGCGCACAGTGGTGAAGGCAAAGGATTGCGAATGGCGTCCGTACTTATAGATAGTGTCCTGGCATTGGATGCCGGTGGTTTGACTTCAAGCCTTTCACTCTCCGAACAGGAGAAAGTAAGGGTTGTTTTGTTAACGCATCACCACTTTGACCATAGTCGTGACCTGGTTACTCTGGGAGCGAACGGCTACCATTTTCAGGCTCAGGTTGAGATTTTTGGTTTGAGTGATACTCTTGAAATCCTTAACGATTGTCTTCTTGACGGTAAAATGTATGCAGATTTCTCAAAATGGCCCTCAACGGACAGGCCATTTCTGAATCTTAAAGTCATTAAGCCGCTAAAGCAAAGAAATATAGAGGGCTATGAGGTGTTACCGGTGCCGGTACAACATTCAGTGCCTGCAGTAGGCTTTCTGGTCAGGTCCAAGGAGGGTAAGAGTCTGTTCTATACGGGAGATACGGGTCCCGGACTGGATGAGTGCTGGGAACGTATTTCTCCTCAATTGCTGATAATTGAGGTTTCAGGACCCAATAAAACTCAGGATTTTTTAAAAAGCGTTGGGCATCTATCGCCAGAGCTACTTATGGAAGAGCTTGCCAGGTTTAGGCGGATTAAGGGATATTTGCCGAGGGTAATAGTTAATCACGTTCCACCGGCGTTCCAAAAAGAAATACGGGATGAAATTAAAAAAGTGGCCCGGGAGCTTAAAACTAATATAGATATAAGCCATGAAGACATGAAGGTTAATATATAATTATCCTTCCCCCCAGACTGGGTGAGGGGGAAGGATAATTATATAGCTTCGTGGTTCGATGATTATTTCTCTACGTACTCTACCTTAGGCAAATGGGTTAAAGCCTCTTTCACCTTCTCCTCAGGATAGTCGTAGTCCTGTAGCTTACCGCTAAGAAACTCATCGTATGCGGCCAGGTCGAAGTGTCCATGCCCGCTGAGTGCGATGAGTATGGTCTTGGATTCTCCGGACTTCTTGCAGGCCAGTGCCTCGTCTATGGCTACTCTAATGCCGTGGTTCGGCTCCGGCGCGGGAATGATTCCCTCGGTTCTAGCGAACTGCACGCCGGCCTGGAAGGTTGCCACCTGTGGTACTGCCTTGGCTTCGACAAATCCCAGCTTGTGAAGATGGCAGATTATCGGTGCCATGCCGTGGTAACGTAGACCGCCAGCATGGATTCCTGGTGGTATGAAGGTGTGGCCTAGCGTATACATTTTAGCAATTGGCGCCATTCCAGCTACATCACCGTAATCCCATGTATAAGGACCTTTAGTCACGCTGGGACAGGCTTGCGGTTCTACGTTGATGATGCGCAAGTTTGGCTTTTTACCCGTTATTTTATCCTTGACGAATGGCAGGTACATACCCGCAAAGTTGCTGCCGCCACCGATACAGCCTACGATGATATCGGGATAGAGGCCGGCCTTCTCCATCTGCTTTTTAGCTTCTTCGCCGATAATCGTTTGATGGAGCAGAACAGAGTTGATGACGCTGCCTATGGAATAATAAGTGTCATCGCGGGGACCAGCATCCTCAATTGCCTCGCTGATGGCGATACCAAGACTACCAGGTGAGTTGGGGTCTTCCTCTAGAATTTTGCGCCCTATTTGGGTATCCTGGCTAGGACTGGCCACACACTTGGCTCCCCAGGTCTCCATCAGAATGCGACGATACGGCTTCTGGTTGTAGCTCACCCTGACCATATAGACTTTGCACTCTAAGCCGAAGAAAGCGCAGCCCATTGATAGGGCGCTGCCCCACTGGCCGGCACCGGTCTCGGTGGCAAAGCGCTTAATTCCATCTTGCCTGGCGTAATAAGCCTGGGCCACAGCCGTGTTCAGCTTGTGGCTGCCGGCTGGGCTGACGCCTTCATATTTGTAGAAGATTTTAGCTGGTGTATCGAGTGCCTTCTCCAGCCGATAGGCACGGATTACTGGTGTTGGCCTCCACAGTTTGTAGATATCCAGCACCTCATCCGGAATTTCGATATCATGCTCTGTGCTGAACTCCTGCTCCTGCATACCTTTGGAGAAGAGTGGAGGAGGCAATGGAGTAGGCTGGCCTGTCCCCGGATGTAGCAATGGCGGCAGAGGTTTAGGCAGGTCCGGCAGGACGTTGTACCAAGTTGTTGGCATTTCCTTTTCGGTTAAAATAATTTTGGTCTCTTTACCTTTCATTTCTCTCCTTTCAGATTTGTAATTAATTTTGTTATCTTAAACATAATTACTGGCCCTCAGCGGGCCACATCCATCCTTTTATTGCCATATATATAACCTCCTTCAAAATATAAAGCCTCTCGCCTAAGGGGCGAGAGGCTCAATTTTCGCGGTGCCACCCTTATTGGTCTTTCGACCATCTCATCAGGTACCACTACGTATTATAGCGATACCCTGGGTTTTAGTAACGCTACCCTCTGCGTCAAAGCCTACTTGTGCTGATTCAGCCTTTCGGTTTGCAGCTCCCCGGTCCATTCAGCCTTTGCGCCGACGTCAGCTTTCACCTGGCCTGACTCTCTTTAGCTTCGCTTAAAGGCTTACTAGTCCTGTTCTTCGCCTTTACCTTATTAAATTGGCAAGTATTCTAAGTGTTTATCTGAGATTTGTCAAGTTTCATTCAATTCTATCGGTTGACATATTGGATTGAATAGAGTAGAAATGAAGCAAGAGGTAAGTTCCATCTGTAATCACAATAGTGTGAGTCTATTTATAGGAGGTGGAAGATGAAGGACGTGGACAAGGGTACCGGACAGCTTGTTAGGGAGATTGAACAATTACGACACAAAATCGCCGAACTGGAAGCGTCGGAGACCGAACGCAGAAATATCCAGGAACAGTTACAGTTATCAGAAAGTAAATATAGGGCACTAGTAGATAATGCCAACGAAATTATTGTTGTAGTCCAAGATAACATGTCCAAATTCAGTAACCGCAGAGCCGTGGAGATCACCGGTTATTCTGAAGAAGAGCTAACTTCGAGGCCTTTCGTTGAATTTGTCCACCTGGATGATCGTAAAACTGTATTGGAGAATTATTCTAAGAGGCTCAGTGGAGATAAGTCGACCCCCATGTTGCCCGTGAGGATTTTAGACAAAAGTGGAAATGTAAAGTGGATTGAATTCTCATGGTCTCAGTTAATATGGGAAGGAAGACCGGCTCTCATGTATTTAGTCAACGATGTTACCGAGTGGAAGAAGATGGAACAGACCTTGGTAGCAAGCGAAGCCAAATATAGGGACCTTGCTGAGAGCATAACGGACGTCTTCTTCGCCCTGGATGAAAATTTAACGTATACATACTGGAATAAGGCCAACGAGAAACTTACAGGTATCGCAGCCAAAGACGCACTGGGCAAGAACATAAATGACCTTTTCTCAGACAATGAAGCTACGAGGATGGCTATAAATATGTATCGAAGGGCTCTGGCAACCAAAGAGCCGCAACATTTCTTTAATGATTATTCTCTAGGTGACAGGGAATACGTTTTTGATATCAGTGCCTATCCAACAGCCAGCGGGCTCTGTGTTTATGTTAAAGATATGACCGAGCGCAGGAAACTGGAAAAGGCGCTACAGGAAAGTGAACAGTATTATCGCCATATATTCGATAGTGCCCCATTTGGAATCGGTTTTTCCTCTATCGATGGAAAGGTTGTGACCCTTAACAAGGCAATGGAGACAATTACCGGATACTCGGCTGAAGACTTCGCTAAGGTCAACCTGGCGGATACTTACGTTAATAAGGACGACAGAGAGCCATTATTACAGGCGCTAAGACAACATGGTGGGATTACGGATTACCCGGTTAAACTCAGGCGTAATGACGGCACTACTTATGATGCGTTATTAACCGCGAGATTGACAAAAATCGGCGATAAGGAGTTCGTTCAAACAATATGCAACGATGTCACCGAGCGTAAACGGGCTGAAGATAGACTTCAAGAAAGCGAAGCCCGATATCGTGCTCTGGTTGAGTTGTCGCCTGAGGCTATTTTCGTAGCCAGCGAGGGCAAGCATGTTTTTATCAATAGTGCCGGGCTCAAATTATTCGGTGCCTCAAGTCCAGACCACATACTCGGGAGACCGGTCATGGATTTCATCCACCCTGACTATCGTGAAGTTGTCTCCCAGCGGATGAGTGAGTCGATGGATACAGGCATCGAAGCTCCAGCTATAGAGGAGAAGTTCCTCCGACTTGATGGTACAGGGATTTATGTGGAAGTAAGGGCAGCTCCTCTAGTTTACCAGGGCAAACCGGCGATGCAGGCAGTTGTCCGCGACATATCTGAGCGCAAGCGGGCTGAGGAAGCCTTGCGTCGCTCGGAACAGAATTTTCGTGCTTCGATAGAAAATTCGCCCTTAGGCATACGCATCATCGATAGAGACGGCAAAGCACTTTATGCCAACCGGGCTCTACTGGATATCTATGGCTACGATAATCTCGAGGAGCTGGAGGCCGTACCCAGAAAACAACGTTATACTCCTGAAGGTTATAACGAGCATACGGAAAGGGTCAAGAAGAGGAAACGTGGTGAATACGTCCCTGACAATTATGAAATCAGCATCGTGCGTAAAGATGGGCAAGTTAGACATTTAGCAGTATCCCGCGGGGAGGTTTTGTGGAACAGTGAACGGCAATTTCAGATGGTATATCAGGACATAACTGAGCGTAAGCTGGCGGAAGAGCAGTATCGGACTATTATTCACGGTGCTATGGATGGTTTCTGGCA